>JAFDCJ010000213.1 GCA_019312835.1 Deltaproteobacteria bacterium | reverse complement strand
ATTCATATTATTTCAATAGGTTACACCACGGCTGGTCTGCCGTGTTCAGACCTGATGGGGTATTCATACAGCTAACAGGATAGAACAGCAAGTTATTTTTCTACTTGCAGCCGGGAAATAGGTTGACTCGATCTAATCGTCTATTATAAAAGCTATTTTGGGCAACCACGCTCGATACATCTAAATTCTGAAAGGAGGGTAAGTTATGAGAAACAAATGGACAATTTTGTTAACGGGTCTGGTCTTCGGGCTGGCCGTCGTCTTGAGCATGGCGACAGGAGCCGCGGCCGAAAACATCAGGATCGGTGTCGCTTCACCCTTCACCGGAGATTTAGCGGCCTATGGCGACAACATCAAAGCCGGCGTTTCACTTAAACTCAAGGAGATTAATGATGCCGGCGGTATTAATGGGCAGCAGGTAGAACTCGTCTGGGGTGACGATCTCTGTGCGCCGAAGGAGGCCGGCACCGTCGGCTCCAAATTCGCAGCGGACGAAAGCATCGTGGCCGTCATCGGCCACCTGTGCTCTTCGGCGACACTTGCAGCCGTGCCCATTTACGTTCGGGCAGGACTCCCATCCATTTCGCCCACTTCCACCAATCCGACCATCGGCGATGTCGGCAAGGGCTGGTTTTTCCGTAATTGCTACACGGACGACTTTCAGGGCAAATACCTGGCCTCGTATGTTGTGCCCGAATTGCTGGGCAAGAAGTCGGTGGCGATCTTTTATGAGAACAACGACTATGCCATCGGTCTCAAAGACTCTTTTGTGGCAGGCGCCGAAACTGCCGGTCTCAAGGTGGTCGGTGCCGAGGCTTACGTTTCCAAGACCACCGATTTTACACCTCAGCTGACCAAGCTTCTGCAGGGCAAGCCGGATACGATCTTTCTGTGCGGCTATCACCCCGAAGGCGCCCTGATCGCCGGCCAGTCGCGCAAGCTGGGGTTTACCGGTCCCCTTTTCGGTGCCGACGGTATCGACAATGAAGATTACATCAAGATCGGCGGCAAGGCCACCGACAATACCTACCTCACCGTCCCCTTCCTGGCAGCCTCGGCGGGTCCGGAAGGCAAGGCCTTTGCCGAACGCTTCAAGGAGGCCTATGGCCGTGACGTGGATTGGATGAGCGCCAATGCCTATGACTGCCTGGGAATCCTGGCCCAGGTCATCGCCAAAACCGGTCCGGACCGCAAGAAAATCCGCGATGGGCTGGCAGCGATTAACTCGGAGGCCGATGGTTACAAGGGTATCACCGGCCTGACCTACTTTGACAAGAAGGGGGATTGTGCCAAACCCGCCTTTGTTAAAATGGTCAAGGATGGTAAATTTATGTCGGCTGAATAGTTGCTCGCCTTGTTTGCGATACCAGCTTAAAGACGCCGGAATTGAGAGATTCCGGCGTCTTTCCATGCGTTAAGGGGGCGCTTTGTTTCTACAGCAGCTTGTCAACGGGCTAACCATCGGTGGTATTTACGCCATGATTGCGGTGGGTTACACCATGATCTACGGCGTGATCCAGCTGATTAATTTTGCGCACGGCGAAATTTACATGCTGGGCGCCTTTTTCGCCATTACCTTTATCAGTGTCCTGGGTCTCCCGTTTTATGCCGCATTTCCGCTTGCCATGGCCTGCTGCGCGGTCTGCGGGGTGCTGCTGGACGTTATCGCTTATCGTCCGCTGCGCAAGTCACCCCGGCTGGCCGCCCTGATCACCGCCATTGGCATGTCAATTTTCCTGCAAAACCTGGCCATGGTCATCTGGGGCTCCAGGCCCAAGCCCTTTCCCCACGGAACCCTGCCGGTCTATTTTGAAAAAACGGCCGTCAGCTTTGGCGGGGTCAATCTTTCCTGGTTCCACATCTTTATCTACTGTCTGACGATCGTCATGATGGTAGGGCTGAATCTTATCATCAAGAAAACCAGATGGGGCAAGGCCATGCGGGCCGTGGCCCAGAATAAAACGATGGCCGCCCTGGCAGGGATCAATGTCAACCGGGTAATCTCCTATACCTTCCTGCTGGCCGGCGCCTTGGGCGGGGCGGCCGGCATCATGACAGGCGCATTCTATAATAAAATCGAACCGACCATGGGTTACATTGCCGGCGTCAAGGCCTTTGCCGCCGCAGTCTTGGGCGGGATTGGCTCAGTGCCCGGTGCCATGCTGGGCGGGGTGGTGCTCGGTGTGGCCGAGGCCTTCGGGGCCGGTTATCTAAGCTCGCTTTATCGGGATGGTATCTCTTACGCCGTTATGATCGCTGTTATTATCCTGATCCCTGCCGGACTGTTCGGCCGGGTGCTCAAAGAAACCAAAAAGAGTATGTGAGATGGGAAAATTTGTACCAGCGAACCTGACAGTTGGCGCTAAAATAAGAATCGGCCTGTTGATGTTTGCCCTGGTTCTCCCGTTTTTTCCGTTTGTAACGGATTATTTGCTCCATATCATTATCCTCATCTATCTTTACATGATTCTGGCCCTGGGATTAAATATCGTGCCGGGCTTCAACGGGCTGCTGGACCTGGGGTATGTCGGCTTTTATGGCATCGGTGCTTACACATCCGGTCTGCTTACCTATCACTTTGGTCTTTCTTACTGGGTCATTATTCCCCTGGCCTTTATCAATGGCGCCATCTGGGGCATTCTGCTGGGGGCGCCCACATTGAGACTCACCGGTGATTATTTTGCCATTGTGACCTTCGGCTTTTCAGAGCTGGTGGTCCTCTTTCTGACCAATGAGATCTGGCTTACCCGCGGACCACTGGGTCTGCCGGGCATTGATGTGGTATCGATCGATCTCACGCTTTTTGGCGGCCCGAAATGGGAGTTCGTGGGTGAGTTGCCTTATTACTATCTTGCCATCGCCATGGTTCTGGTGACCGTCTTTGTCATGCACCGCATCCAGGACTCCCGCCTGGGAAGGGCCTGGTTCGCCATTCGCGATGACGAGGTCGCCGCTGTTTCCTGCGGCATCAACCTGCTGGCATATAAGGTTATCGCCTTTGCCATCAGTGCGGCCTTCGGTGCCGTGGGCGGCAGCTTTTTTGCCAGGTGGGTGACCTTTCTGTCACCGGACATGTTCAAATTCTGGGAGTCCTTTTTGATCCTGTGCATGATTGTCCTCGGCGGCCTGGGCAATATCTGGGGGGTTATGATCGGGGCCGTCATCCTGGTTTCAATGAGTGAGATCCTTCGCGAAGTGCTGCCAGTGCTGGGCCTGCCGGTCGAGGTGCGCTTCCTGGCATTTGGTCTTATCATGGTATTAATGATGCGATATCGCCCGGCCGGTATGATGCCCATTGCGGCCGTTGCGGCTCAGATGCGCGCCGGCCGGAAGAAAAGAAGAAGAACCAAAGCGACGGTGGGCATGCAGAAATGACACCCATACTGGAAATCAAAAAGCTTTACAAAAGTTTCGGTGGCCTGGAAGCCCTTAAAGATATCACCTTCAGCATCGAGCGGGGTGAAATCATCGGCCTTATCGGGCCGAACGGCGCCGGCAAGACCACCCTTTTCAATTGCGTGGCCGGCATTGAAAAGCCCACCGCGGGCCAGATCATATTCTCCAACGGGGGGCGCACGCTCTCTATTGGCGGCAAAAAACCCGAAGCGGTCACCGGCCTGGGGATCGCACGCACCTTTCAAAATATCCGGCTGTTTGACAACCTGACCGTCATCGATAATGTCAAAATAGGCCGTCACTGCCGGACCAAATCAACTTTCTTTGGTGCCGTCATCCGCAACAAATTCCAGCGGGCCGAAGAAAAGATGATAACCGAGAGCGCCAACGGTTTCCTTGAATTTGTCGGACTCAAGAATCGCGGTAAGGAAATCGCCAGTTCCATGCCTTACGGCGACCAGCGCCGCCTCGAAATTGCCCGGGCGCTGGCAACCGAACCCCACCTGTTGATGCTTGACGAGCCGGCCGCCGGAATGAATCCCCAGGAATCCCGTGATCTGATGGCGTTGATCCGCCGCATCAGGGATAAGGGCATCACGGTTTTGCTGATCGAACACGACATGAAAGTGGTGATGGGCGTATGTGAGCGGGTGGTGGTGATTAATCACGGTGAATGGCTGACCGAAGGTCTGCCCCAGGACGTCCAAAACGATCCCAAAGTCATCGAGGCCTATCTGGGAAGGGGAGCTGCCGATGCTGCTTGAGCTGGATAATGTCAAGACCTACTATGGAAATATTCGAGCCTTAAAAGGCATTTCCATCGAAGTCAAAGAGGGGGAGATCGTCTGTCTCATCGGCGGCAACGGCGCCGGCAAATCCACCACCTTGATGACCATCAGCGGCATTCTCACCCCGGAAGAGGGCGACATTGTCTACCAGGGCCAGTCCATCATCTCTGTGCGACCAGACTACATCGTGCAGATGGGCATCTGCCAGGTGCCGGAAGGACGCATGATTTTTCCGCTGCTAACGGTTATGGAGAATCTCGATCTGGGAGCGTATCTGAGAAAGGACAGGGCCGGCGTCAAAGAGGATCTCGATCGGGTGTTCAGCCTCTTTCCGGTATTGCGCGAGCGCCACAATCAGGCCGGCGGGACGCTCTCGGGCGGTGAACAGCAGATGCTGGCCATCGGAAGGGCGCTGATGGCACGCCCCAAACTGCTTTTGCTTGACGAACCTTCCCTGGGCCTGGCCCCCATACTGGTCGATGCCATCTTCGACATTATCCGCCAGATCAACAATCAGGGCACGACCATTCTGCTGGTAGAGCAGAATGCCCAGCTGGCCCTGCAATACTCCCATCGCGGTTATGTCATTGAAACCGGCGAGATTGCCCTGACCGACTCCTCCGCTGCCCTGCTCAAAAACGAGCAGGTCAAAAAAGCCTATCTTGGGGACTAGAACGATCCGGGTTCGTCCGGCGCAATTCATGCTGCCGCCAACGGGTCCCTTGCCTAAAAATCCCTCGGTACCCTGAACAGCACCGTTTTCAACATTAAAAATACAAAATGAACCTTGACTCCCTATCAACATTCTACTATAAGGACGCATTTTAGGGCAATCTTGCTCAACATCCTTAAAATTCCAAAGGAGGAGTAATCAATTATGAAAAATCATTTCGTAAAACTGTTCGTGATGTCTGTGGTTGGGTTGTTTTTGTTGGCTGTTTCTGGACCTGCGTTGGCTGCGGATACGATTAAGCTGGGTGTTGCCGGACCTCATAGCGGCGACCTGGCATCCTACGGAATTCCCACCGTCAAGGCCGCCGAGCTGGTGGTGAAGAAAGTCAATGCCGCAGGCGGCGTACTGGGCAAACAGGTGGAGCTTCTGGTTGAAGATGATGTCTGCAAGCCCGAAGTGGCCACCAACACGGCCACGAAGCTGATATCCCAAAAGGTCGATGTGGTCCTGGGCCACATCTGCAGTGGCGCCACCAAGGCGGCGCTTGGCATTTACAATGACTCCAAAATCATTGCCATGTCACCGTCGGCCACCAACCCGGGGCTGACCCAGAGCGGCGACTACCCCAACTTTTACCGCACCATTGCCTCCGACGATGCCCAGGCCAAGCTCGAGGTCGACTTTGCCCTCGATGTCCTGAAGCTGAAAAAAATAGCCGTCCTGCACGACAAGGGCGACTACGGTAAAGGGCTGGCCGAATTCGCCAAGGGGTTCCTGGAAGCCGATTCCCGGGGCGAGGTGGTCCTGTATGAGGGCATCACCCCCGGCGCGGTGGACTACTCCGCCGTCGTTCAAAAAATCAAGCGTTCCGGCGCCGAGGCGGTGATTTTCGGCGGCTATCATCCGGAGGCCTCCAAAATTGTTAGCCAGATGCGCAAGAAACGGATGAAAACCATCTTTATTTCCGATGACGGCGTCAAGGACGACACCTTCATTAAAGTCGCCAAAGAATACGCTGAAGGCGTTTACGCCACCGGCCCCAAAGACGTTTCGAAAAATCCCATGGCCATTGCCGCCAATGAAGCCCACAAGAAGGCTTACGGTGCCGATCCGGGGGCATTTTTCTTAAACGCCTACGCGGCCGCCCTGGCACTGCTCAATGCCGTCGAACAGGCCGGTTCCACGGATTACGATGCCGTGGCCAAGGCCCTGAAAAGCAAAGACGTTGCCACCCCCCTCGGAAACATCCATTTTGACGAGCGCGGTGATGCCACCGGCGTCGGTTTTTCCATGTACCAGGTACAAAACGGCGTCTATGTCGAACTCAAGTAACTGATGTTTAAAACAAGATCAGGGGCAGGCCCTTGCGGGGGCCTGACCCCTGATTTTTATCTATTTGTATGAGCCTGCCGAGGCTTTTGGAAAAAGCTGCTTTTAGCCTCGTTGACCCCATCGCTGAAGGAGCGTTTTGCAAAAGTCTCTTGCCGGGAGTGATATAAAATTAAATGGAATATTTCTTTGAACTTTTACTAGGCGGCCTGACACGGGGGAGCATCTACGCCCTGATCGCGCTGGGCTACACCATGGTGTACGGCATCATCCAGCTGATCAACTTTGCCCACGGCGAAGTTTACATGATAGGGGCCTTCACGGCCCTGATCGTTGCCAGCGTGCTTTCCATTCTGGGGTGGAACGAGATTGCGATCCTTTTTATCGCGTCGGTCGTTGCCGTTGTTTATTCAATGGCCTACGGCTATACGCTGGAGAAAGTGGCCTATAAACCGCTGCGGCACGCACCGCGCCTGTCGGCGCTGATCAGCGCCATCGGCATGTCGTTATTTCTTCAGAATTATGTTCTTCTCGCCCAGACCTCGGATTTTATGCCGTTTCCCAGCCTTATCCCCGATCTGGAGTTCCTGGAGCCCATCGCCCATATGATCAGCACGCCGGAAGTCATCATCATTCTGACCACCTCGATCGTCATGGTGTTGCTGACCTTCCTGATTAAATTCACCCGGATCGGCAAAGCCATGCGGGCCACCGCCCAGGATCGGGAAATGGCCATGCTGGTGGGGGTGGATGTCAACCGTGTGATTTCCGTAACCTTTATTGTCGGATCTGCCACCGCCGCTCTCGGGGGTGTTCTGATTGCCTCCCATATCGGTCAGATTAATTTTTATATCGGCTTTATTGCCGGTATCAAAGCCTTTGTCGCCGCCGTTCTCGGCGGTATCGGCAGCATGCCGGGGGCAGTTCTGGGAAGTCTGGTCCTGGGCTGCTGCGAGTCATTTTTCACCGGATTTGTTTCCAGTGACTATGAAGATGTTTTCGCCTTTGTTATTCTGGTGTTAATTCTGATCTTCAGGCCGGCCGGAATTCTGGGCCGGTCCGATACGCAGAAAGTCTGACGTTCCGCCGAACCTTCGGCCATGAGTTTGCGCGGTTTTTGCAGGCGATTGTTCATGGAGCGGCTTGCTCAAGATGAGACTTCAGATAATTAATATTTACGAAAGCTATTTGCAGTTGGTTCAAGCTTATGTTCGTCTATGAAGAAATAAAAAAATCCTTTTTGGTTTCCATCTGGTTTATGTTTTTGACCTTCCCGATAATGGTCATCCGGGTCAATACGGTGGAAAATATCGTCGAATGGCGCTGGGAGCGAATGATTCTGGTGGGAGCCGGCAGTTTTTTTCTCTCCTTCATCTGGCGCTATTTCATTAAGCGCAAAGAAACCGGCCAAAAAGAGGCCGAACAGGGCGAGGCCGACGCCGTTTCCTGGAACCGGCGACTTGCCCGCGAACCACGGTTTTATATTCCGGCCCTGGTCGGCGTCTGCCTTTTCGTAGCGGCATTCCCGTTCATGTTCTCCCTCTACCAGACCAATATCATGATCACCGCCCTGATTTATGTGATCACCGGTCTGGGGCTGAACATTGTGGTCGGGCTGGCGGGTTTGCTGGATCTGGGTTATGTCGCCTTTTATGCGGTGGGGGCTTACAGCTATGCCCTGTTGAACTACCATTTCGGCCTCGGTTTCTGGGTGGTGCTGCCCATCGGTGCCGGACTGGGCCTGATTTTCGGCATTCTCCTGGGATTTCCCGTGCTGCGCTTAAGGGGTGACTACCTGGCCATTGTAACCCTTGGTTTCGGGGAAATCATCCGGCTGATTCTTGAAAACTGGAATGAGTTTTCCTTTGGCCCCAGCGGCATTGCCAATATTCCCCGCCCGGGCTTATTCGGGATCGAGATGTCATTGCAAGAGGCAACCATTTACCTGTATTATTTGATGATATTTCTTTCGCTGGCCACGATATTCGTGGTGCGACGGCTGCAGGATTCCCGGATTGGCCGCGCCTGGATCGCCCTGCGCGAGGATGAGGTGGCCTGCCAGGCCATGGGAATCGACAAAACCCGGACCAAGCTGAGCGCCTTTGCCATGGGTGCCACCTGGGCCGGTATGGCGGGTGTCGTGTTTGCGGCCAAGACCACCTTCATCAATCCGGCCAGCTTCACGCTGTGGGAATCCATCATCATCCTGTGCGTGGTGGTATTGGGCGGCATGGGCTCTGTCCTCGGGGTCATCTGCGGCGCCCTGATCCTGATCCTCCTGCCGGAGTATCTGCGGGTTTTTTCCGAATACCGCCTGCTGGTTTTCGGTGCCGTGCTGGTCACCATGATGGTTTTTCGTCCCGGCGGAATCATCAGCCAGGTGCGCCGGACCTATCAGTTTAAGGGCAATACAGGCAAGCAAGCCGCTTCTGACGTGGTTTCTTCGGGGTAATGCTTCGGAACAGTGAGCAAACAAAACGATGGTAAGTGAACCAATACTACAAGTGACTGATTTGACAATGGATTTCGGAGGCCTGCGGGCGCTGGATCATCTGAACCTGGAGATTAACCAGGGAGAGATCGTTGCCCTCATCGGTCCCAACGGTGCCGGAAAAACCACCTTTTTCAATTGCTTAACCGGTATCTATGCGCCCACCAAGGGGGAGATGCTGATTCGACCGGTGGACAAGAAATCCCGTCGCTTGAACGGCCTGAAGCCCAATTATGTCACTGAAGCCGGGCTGGCCCGGACCTTTCAGAACATCCGGTTGTTTCAGAATATGACGGTGCTGGAAAATGTCATGATCGGCCGTCACTGCCGCACATCGGCCGGAATCGTCGGGGCGATCGCCAAAAACCGATCCCAACGCAAAGAAGAAGCCAGGATCGTCGAGGACAGCTACGCGGTTCTGGAAAAAATAGGTCTGGCGGGGTTTGTCAACGAGTTTGCCAAAAATCTGCCATACGGGGCCCAGCGGCGGCTTGAAATCGCCCGCGCCATGGCCACCGAACCGTTTTTATTGCTCCTGGACGAACCGGCCGCCGGCATGAATCCGCTGGAAACCAGAGAGCTGGATGAATTGATCGTCAGGATTCGCGATCAGGAGGGTATCACCATTTTGCTCATCGAGCATGATATGAAGCTGGTCATGAGTCTGTCGGATCGTATCTATGTGGTCGATTACGGTAAAAAAATAGCCCAGGGCACGCCGGACGAGATAAGGAACAATCCTGCGGTCATCAAAGCCTACCTTGGAGAAGAGGCGGATGCTTGAGCTTAAACACATAAAAACCTATTACGGCAATATCCAGGCCTTAAAAGATGTCAGCATAACGATATCCGAAGGTGAGATTATCACCTTGATCGGTGCCAACGGTGCCGGCAAATCCACCACCCTGATGTCCATCTGCGGCATCGTACCGCCCCGCTCGGGGGAAGTCCTCTTTATGGGAAAACCGATCCAGGATCTGCCGCCCAACAGCATCGTTTCTCTGGGGATCAGCCAGGTGCCCGAAGGCCGCCGCATATTTCCGTTTTTGTCGGTGGCGGAAAATCTGGATATGGGTGCCTTTTTAAGACGCGACAGGGATGAAATCAAGCGCGACATCGAGTATATCTATGAGCTTTTCCCGATTCTGGCCGAGCGGCGCAACCAGGCCGGCGGCACCCTGAGCGGTGGCGAACAACAGATGCTGGCGATCTCGCGGGCGTTGATGGCCAAACCGCGGCTGCTGCTGCTGGATGAGCCCTCCCTGGGGCTGGCGCCGCTGGTTGTGAAACAAATATTTGAGATTATTGAAAAAATTAATAAAGAAAGTAAGACCACGATTTTCCTGGTGGAGCAAAATGCCAACATGGCCCTTAAGGTGGCCCACCGGGGGTACGTCATGGAGACCGGTCGGGTCAGTATGACAGACACGGCGGACAACCTTCTGGCCAACGACGAGGTCCGCAAAGCCTACCTGGGAATCTAGCGAGAATTCGGAATGTGGAATTGGGAATGTGGAAATGAACCGTATAATTATTCGAGCTTTTGATTTATAAACCTTTCCTTAGCCCCTTTCAAACCTTCACAATATTGCCTTTCGGACTTATCTTTGTACAAAAAGAGATCTATAAACACCAAGAAAGCGAAGCCACTCTGAAATTTTCGTTTCGATTCTTACGGGAGTGTTGGCGTAATGGATGAAAAACGGGCTGCCTTTTCACCGCAATTCAATACTCCACCACTCCATTATCTTTGGATACGATTACGTAAATTTACAGCCCTTGGAGGATGATCATGGCGGATGAGATTATTTCGACTGAAAACACCGGTGTCATTGTCGTTGATGTTCAAGCCGATTTTACCGAGTTGAAGTCGGGTGCCCTGGCAGTGCCCGGGACGGATGCCGATTATATTGACGAAGTTCAGAAAACCACCCGGCAGTTTCAAAGTCAGGGATTGCGCATTTATTTCACCCTGGACTGGCATCCGGAGGATCACATCAGTTTTTACACCAACAATCCGGGCACAGAGCTTTTTCAGGAAATTGAGCTGGAAAAGGGGCGAACCCAGGTAATGTGGCCGCCGCACTGCGTGCAGAACACCCCTGGAGCAGAACTCCTCATCGGTGTCAAAGGGCCCGCCGAGACGGTGCAAACCGGGGCGAATCCTAAATTTGACTCCTATTCCGGTTTCATTGACGACGGCGGCACCCACACCGGACTTGATCGTCTGCTGAAGCGCGATGGCATCAAAAAACTGATTATCTATGGCCTGGCAACCGACTATTGTGTCAAGCATACCGCTCTGGATGCGGCCGAACTGGGGTATCAGGTAGAGCTTCTGGTCGGCCTTTGCCGGGGGATCACCCCCGAAACCACTGACGCCGCTATAGAGGAGATGAAGAAAAAGGGGGTCACCATTATCCGGGATTAAATTTCATCTATCTTGATGGCCGTTTAATCTGCTAAGCCGGCCGAACTTGATACGTTGCTTTTAAGGGATCTGAAAAAAGCGAATTTCGAATGTCGAATATTGAATATCGAATTTCGAAGTAAGGAAATCTGTCGATTTTATTAATATGAAAAAGCAGAGCGGAGCGATTCCTTCCTTCATCATTCTGCGGTTCGATATTCGATATTTTGCGGTTCGCTTTTCAACTCAAAACATTACAGACGGTCCTTATCCTTTTGCAACGGTGCGTTATCTATCTGGAATTGACCACCTCCAACCGCGGATTGGGCTTGTAGGCCCGTCCCACCTTGGCGCAGGGCTTTCCGTTCAGTAACACCACATCGGCGGTGAAGGCGTTGACGCCGCGCATCAGGTAGCTGCCGACGCCATAGGCATCCACGGGTACCGCCAGTTTTTCAAAATCGGCGATCCGATCCGGATTGAATCCCCCCGACACGATAATCTTTACATGTCCAAAACCGTTCGTATCAAGCGTTTTGCGGGTCATTTCCACCAGCTGGGGGGTGACGCCCACCGGCTTGAAGTTTTGCATCAGCGGTATGATGGATTTGTCCACCAGGGTGTTGGACGTGTCGAGCCTGACGCCCCAGAGCCTGTCGCCTAAAGCTTCGCAGCATTTCAGGGAGGTGCCGACGCAGTCGTTGTCGAAATCCACCAGTGCCACCAGGTCGACATCCGGGTAGGCATCCCCAAACAGGGTGATGGCCTTGACGGTGTCGCCCCCGACGGCGGCGATCAGAGCATGGGGCACCGTGCCGGAGGCCTTGGCCCCCCACCACTGGGCCTGGGCATCGGTGGATACCCCGGTGGCCCCGCCGATGTGGGCGGCGTAGCCGTCGCCGCCCTGAACGGCCCAATGATCGAAGCGTGCCGGGAAATAAAGCACGATCTTGCCGTTGGCGGCATCGACCACGCCCCGCACGTTGCTGGCGATTTTGGTGCGGCGGGCCAGAATGCCCAGGTAGACGGTTTCCAGGTGGGCAAACACGCTGGCGTCACCGGTGATGTGCATCACTGTTTCCCAGGGAGCGATGCGGTCCCCGTCATAAAGGGCTTTGACGTCGAGATGTTCGAACCCGCTTTCCCACAAGTCATCCAGTTTGGCGGAAACCGCCATCTTTTGCTCGATGGCGTTCAAATATGCTTTGTGGTTGGTGATAAACAGCTGGCGGGCCTTGCTCTTGTGCTCGATCAGTTCGTCGAACAGCTTATAGGCCTTTTCGTAATCGGTGAATCTGCCGGCCGCCAGTTTCAGCACCGCCACGGCTTCGTCGATGCCGCACAGCACCGCATCTTTTTTTTGAAAAACCTGCATGGTAACCTCGGGGTGCAGGTCGTGGGTTTCGAGGGTGATTTTTTCGCGCCAGAAATAGATGTCGCTGCGATAGCCGCGGCGCAATTCCTGCACGGGCAAGTCAAACACATGGTCATCCAGTCGTTTGGGCATGTGGCGATCCTTTGTTAAAAGGTTCAGGGTTCAGTGGTTCATAGGTTCCGGGTTTTATTCAGGTCAGAATCGCTGGCCCCATACCATATTTATCTTAAAATTTAAGGCTGCGCGAGTATGGCCAAAATAAGAAAGTCTGTCAAGTTGTCGGTGAAGTAAACTTTTCAGCTGTAATCAAAAGGTTTCAGGTGTCAGGTTTCAGGTGTCAGGTGACAGAGCGCAAGTCAGATATGCGGAATCTCCTACTGACACCTGACACCTGAAACCTTAAGGTCATGATGATAATATTGCCGAAAATGAACCGATAAACCGAAAAGATATTTTATTCAAGCACTCTGTCACCCAGATTCCCATACCGATGATAATTATCGCAGATGCTTTGCTGGCGATAGTATTGCAACAGCTCGATGCGGCCATCCATCATCACCGGCGCACGGGCGATATAGAATCCGGTTTCAGCCGCCGCAGAATAGACCGACCGGGGGACCCGATCCGGTGCGGCATAGCGAATTCGGTCGACCCTCGGTATGATGTTTATCAGGTCCTCGTCAGGCTCGTAAAAATGAGGGGCATTACCGATCAGCCGCCGACCCTCGGTGGCATGCAAAAACCGGGTCACCGGGTTGTATAAGCCCGTGGGGCAGCTGATGCGCAACCGGCAGCCGGAAATTATTACGGCCGCAATCCGGGCCAGGGCCTCGAACAGACTGTCGTCTTCATGCAGCCTGACAGCCACCGTGCCGACCGGCAGATACCGCAGGAGGTTATCCTGCCCCCGGAGATGGAAGTAATCCAATTCCCGGCCGAATTCCTGTTCGACCCGGTACAGATAGCTTTTAATCGCACCGATGGTTTTTTTCACGTCGGTCTCAATTCCTTCAAAACCGCCCCAATCAAGCTTTTGCTGCCATTGTTGGGCGAGTTTCAGCAGCGGATGGGGTTTTTGAAGTGCACCGACGGTGGGCGGTCCCGTTTCGGTAAACGCCATAAACTGGGCCACATATTGGGGACCGCCGGCCTTCATGCCCATGCCGATGACGGATTTTCCCATGCCGCCGAATGGCTGGCGCAGAACAACCGCTCCGGTGGTCCCGCGGTTGACATACAGATTGCCTGCCTTGACATGTTTTTTCCAATGTTGTTGTTCCCGCGGATCGAGGCTTTCCAGGCCGGAGGTCAATCCGTAGCCGGTTTGATGGACCAGCTCGATGGCATGCTCAAGGCTGTCTGCCCGCATCACCCCCAGCAGGGGGCCGAAAAACTCCGTCAGGTGGGTGGGGCTGCCGGACCGGACATCCCATTTGATCCCGGGGGTCCACATCAGCGGATTGTCATTCACATTTTGCGGCTTCAGGGCCCAGGATTCGCCGGTTTCCAGGGCGGTCAGCGCTTTTTTTAATTCCGCTTCCGGCGGCCGGATCAGGGGGCCCATCTTATTGGCAAAATCCCATGCCGATCCGCTGCCGATGCTGGCGGCGGCGTCCACCAGCTGCTTTTTAAATCCCGCGTCCCGGTAAACCTCCGGCTCCAGGATCAGCAGCGAGGTGGCCGAGCATTTCTGCCCGCTGTTGCCGAAGGCCGAATAAATGACATTGCTGATGGCCTGGTCGCGATCCGCCATGGCCGTTACCACCGTAGCATTCTTGCCGCCGGTCTCCGCGGCCAGGAAAACGTCCGGCCGCTGGTTTAATATCGTCAGACCGGTGGCGGTGCCGCCGGTTAAAATTATAAAATCAACATCGGGGTGCCCGCACAGTTTTTGGGCGGCACCGCCACCGGAGCCTGGCACAAACTGCAGCACGTTGGCCGACACACCGGCCCGCCAGAAACACCGGCACAGCAGCCAGGCCACTAAAAGGGCATCGGAAGAGGGCTTGAATATCACCGTGTTGCCGGCCGCCAGGGCAGCGGCTATGCCGCCGCAGGGAATGGCGATGGGAAAGTTCCAGGGCGCGATCACCACCCCCGTCCCCCTGCCGCGGCCGCGCAGATGGCGCATATTGAAAAACGCCGCGGCCGCATGGGGATAGTATTCGGCAAAATCGATGGCTTCGGAGATTTCCACGTCGGCCTCGGTAAATATCTTGCCGGTATTGGCTGCGGCCGCACCGATCAGATCTCCCCGGGCCCTGCGCAGTTCCATGGCCACTTTTGACAGGACCCGGTGGCGCTGCCGGTGGGATTTTTGGCGCCATCCGTCGGGATCCGCTTTGGCTGTGGCAACCGCCCGGTCGATATCCTTGCTGTTGGCCAGAGCGGCCCTGGCGACGACCACCTTTGGATTCAGCCGGGACGGGTCGCAAATCTCTTTGTGTCTTCTGCGCTTGAATATTTTCTCGCCGGACACCACCAGCGGAATTTCCAGTGCGCGGTTTCCGGGGCTTTTTTTCCATTTCCGGCGGATGTCTTCGGCCCAGCCGCGGTTGGCCGGCAGGGACCAATCCGTGTTGGGTTCATTCTTAAATGCGCTTTCGTGATAGGTGCCCATTTTTTCGGGGAAGGTTTCGCTGAGACGGTTCTGCCGGCGATGAGGACTTCGGGGGGTGCGGGCCGTCAGCTTAATGGATGAGAGAAAGTGACGGGTTAGAAAATCCCAGGAGCCCGAACCGGATTTCAAGTTGTTTAAGTGGCGCAGGAAGTTCCTGGGACCGGTGTTTTCATCCAGCCGTCGAATCAGGTAGGCGATGGCAGCCAGAAACTGGCCTTTGTCGGCCACCGGGACATAAACAACCAGCTCCTGGCCGGTTTCCTGGATGGTGCGCCGGACATGATTGGCCATCCCCTCGATCATTTCAAAGCTAAAGTAATCCGTAACCCCGTTGGCCCGGCCCAGCAGGTAAGCATAGGCCAGGTCCAGCAGGTTGTGGGATGCCACCCCCAGGCGTACGGCCTTGATATGGTCGGGCTGCATGGCAAATTCCACCATCCGTTTCCAGTTGGCATCGGTTTCCAGTTTGGTGTCAAACGGTGCCAGGGGCCAGTCGAACAAGGCGGCCTCCAGAAGCTCCATTTCCATGTTGGCGCCTTTGACGATACGAACCTTGACGGGACTGCCGCCCGCTTCGACACGCTTGCGCGCCCAGGCCGTAAGGTCCTCGAGGATGTGGTAGGAATCCGGCAGATAGGCCTGCAGCGCCATGCCGGCGGATGTGTGTTTAAATTCCTTTTGATCCAGGGTGCGGACGAAGGCCGCCGCCGTGATTTCCAGATCCCGGTAGGCCTCCATGTCGAGGTTGACGAATTTGCTCACGCGGGTGCCGTCGCTGCGCATAAATTTATGGCGCTCGGCTGCCCGGTAGAGCCGGGAAAGCCGCTGCGTCAAGATGTCGATGCAATGCTCAAAAGCCAGTGGATTGATCTGGGAAAAAATGGTGGAAATCTTGACCGAAACGTATTCAATGGCCGGATTTTTAAGATCGGCAAGATACAGGTTCAAGCGCGACAGGGCCTCCTGCTCCCCGAGGACTTCTTCGCCGATGTGATTGATATTGACGCGCAAGTCATTGTCTTTGCGTTTCTGCAGAAAAGACGCCAGTGCTTCGTTCTCACCCGGGATGATCAGGTGACGGCTGTCCTGCCGCATTTTCGCGATCACCCGCGGAACGGTCAGTCGGGGTAAAAGCCGCCCGGCGTGCATGAAAAGCAGCATCAGAAACGTTTCCAGCGGTGAGAAAAACGTCGGGATCCCGTGCCGGGAAAGAATATAATGGATCTGATCGGCTACCCGTCCCGGGTCCTTTGATCGAAAACTCTGATCGATCAATTGGGTCAGAATCACCTTGTCTCCGGGGTTGGTAAACAGGCGTGCCAGTCTGGCGTGGCGGTTTTTTTCTTGAGGCGTCTGAAGGGCATTGGCCCGGTTTTGCCATTGGGTGGCAAGGCGAACGGCCTCTTGGGCGATCTCATCGGTATTCGGCATAGCTTCGGTGCAGCTCACTTCGTTGAGCGGGTAAAAATATGTTAGGGGTAAGATCTATACACCTCAAACCTAATGCAGGTTCAGTGGTTTGTCACGGAGGTACGGAAGTTACTGGAAGGATATCAAACAAGGGGCTTGCACATGCGGCACCGGTCTCTCAAGAAAATTAAGAATTTTTGGATCTTAGATTCGTAATACCACAGCATATGGCAGAGACAGGGAATAGAAACTTTTCTGTCTGATATGTCCAAAAACTGATTTAACAGAAGTCGAATCATACAAATTTATATTTCGAAAGATTCTGATTGATATATCCGATGAAATCTTCCGCTTTCCGTATCGGCGCCACCGTCAAAAGACTGATGGCAACATAAAGAATCAAGCAAACGGCAAGCCCCCAGACGCCGGGCCACATCCCCAGGGGTTTATATCCAGTCAGCTGCAACAATAATACGGTCGCGGCACCTCCGATCATGCTGCCTAGCGCTCCGGCCGCCGTTGCTCGCTTCCAGAAAAAGGCACCTATTATTGCGGGCACTGCCATCAAAAGCCCGGCGGAAGCGGCGGCGGAAAGGGGCGCTATCATGAAGGCAAACCCTGATTTTCCGACCGCCCAAAAGGCAAACAGTAAAAATACAGCGGCCAGCACGGGGATGATGAGCTTTCCGACAATGAGTTCTGTTTTTTCGGAAATTTCGGCATGCAGTCCGTTTTTAACAATGTCCCGGGCACACATGGATGAAAGGCTCAACAGAATCGAGTCGATGGTGGAGATGGCGGCGGACAATATACCCACCATCACAATGACGACGATGATACCCGGAACTACGGGAAGGGCCAGCAGGGAGGGCGTCGCCAGGTCCGCCTCTTTGAGCCCGGGAATCAGCAGTCTGGCCGAAAATCCCCAGAAAATGGAAACAAGGGTGTAAATAAAGCCGAAAATAAGAAATCCGCCGATCATCTGTTTGAAAGCCTTAACCGACTTCGGCACAAAGAGCCGTTGGCTTACCTGGGGATTTGAAAGGGGGAAAAACAGCCATGGCAGGGCGAGCCCGAAAAATACATTAAATTTGAATAAACCGGCACCGGCAAGTAACCGGGGAGTTTGCTGCTCCATTTGCTCAAAAAAGGCATTAAAACCACCGAAACCTTTATCGACCACCAAAAACAGAACCCAAATGGATGTGATCAGCATGGTCAAGGCCTGCAAAGCATCCGTCCAGGCAACCGAACGCAAGCCTGCGATATTCGACCATACAATCGCAATTGAGGTCGCCAGTATCATAGCAGTCATAAGCGAGATGGCGCCTTTGGAAATAACCGATACCAGATAGCCAATGCCCATCAACTGGATAGCCGCATAAGGGATCAGAAAAATGAGACACAGCAGAGCGGCGACAATACCAACCGCCCGGCTTTCATATCTATCTGCCAGCAGCTGGGCATGTGTGAGGTAATCGTACCTGCGCCCCACAAGCCAAAACCGCGGACCAAAAAATACGACCAGAACCAGTCCGCAAAGATAGGTCAACTCGAATCCCAGGGCACCCACGCCCATTTTATAGGTAAGTCCGGCCAGCCCGACCATCATAAAAGCACTGTAAGTCGTGGCTGCGTAGCTCATCGCCGAAACAAAGCCACCCAGCTGACGGTTGGCCAAAAAGAACTCGTTCATCCCCTGGCCCAGCTGCCGCTTGGCCAGAGCGGCCACGCTGAGCCCCAAACATACATAAATTGATATCGCTAACCAGGCATAAACGCTTTCACTCAAAATGCGGTCCCTTTCGATTATTCATTTTCTTGCCATCGGAGAAAAATAATAAACATGCTGACGATGGCGACAATTACCCATAACACCCAAAACAGGAAGCTTGCCATAAGCGTGGGAGAATCTTTCAGGATTTTAAACGGAACGATAAAATCCAGCACGAATAGAAATACAAACCAACTCACCCAGCCCCAAAATGCCCTGCCCATTTTTTCTTCCTTTTATTTGCAAAGGTTAAATCGAATCCAACCAGGAAACGCTGGTTTACTTAGATTTTGACAATGGCCGATTGTCGCACCTATTTCTATTTCTTTCAATCCCGGCCCAATTGATTGAACGCGCCCCACAGTTAACTCCTTATGTGTGGATTCGCCTTTCATATCTCCAAATTCGACATCCTTATCAGAGCAGCGGCTCTGCGTTTTTACCCAAGGCAGGAGCCCGGTGCGCTAGTTCCGCCTGCCGGTATCTTTCCGGAGGCACCGGGCAGCAGGATTTCATGCCAGGATTGAGAATCAAAAGCGGATTTTGCAGATATCTCCCATGAAAAACCAAATATCGGCAGTCGCACCAGTTAAGATAATCGGTAAAGCCTTTCAATTTAATATATTCAAGTAGTATCCAAAAAAATATAAAGTCTCCTGGGCATTGCATATGTTGGAGAAATCTGTAGTTTTGATCCACTTGATTTGTTGTAAATCCGAATTTTTTCACAGCTTTTGTTTTACATATCCGACCACCAAATGTTGTGGTCGGTATAATGAATCAACGAGTTGTGCTTTATAGCGAAGCTGTTGAATAAGTCGTTTTTAAATATCGAGTTGTTACCTAAATTTACGAATTTTCTAAAATGGTCTTTTTGGGCAGCTGTTATATCTGAT
>JAFDCJ010000212.1 GCA_019312835.1 Deltaproteobacteria bacterium | reverse complement strand
TTTTCGAATACCTCAACTGCCGCCCCGGTTTCCACGACCTGGCCGCAGTACATGACCTCCACCCGGCTGGCGATGCGAGCGACAACACCGAGATCATGGGTGATCATAATCATTCCCATATCGAACTCTTTTTGCAATAAGGCCAGCAGCGCCAGGATTTGGGCCTGGATGGTGACGTCCAGGGCCGTGGTAGGCTCGTCTGCGATAATCAATGCTGGAGCGCACATCAACCCCATGGCGATCATTACCCGTTGCCGCAGGCCGCCGGAGAGCTGATGGGGATATTGCTTCAACCGGCTGGCGGCGGCGGTGATGCCGACTTTTTCCAGCAAGAATACCGCCCGGTCCCGGGCTTCACTGTGCGGAACGCGGCGGTGCCGCAAAAGCGCCTCGGTCAGTTGGTTACCGATCGTATAGCAGGGATTGAGCGATGTCATGGGTTCCTGAAAAATCATGGCCATCTGGTTACCGCGAATATCAGCCATTTGGCGTTCAGTGGTGGTGCTCAAATCCTGGCCGGCAAGGCGTAATTGATCTGTCTTGCGCCGGGCGTGTTTGGGCAACAGATCCATAATCGCCAGTGCCGTCAGCGACTTGCCACAGCCCGATTCACCGACCAGCGCAGTTGTGTGGCCCTGCTCTACGGAGAAGCTAACGGCTCTGACTGCATGCAGCACTCCCGCTGCCAGTGGGATATCCACATTCAGATTCCTGACTTCGAGCAGCTTGCTCATGAGCGGGCCTCCGGTGCCGTGATGTCACGGATTCCATCTCCCATCAGATTGATCGACAGCACCAGCAGAGATAGCACCACGCCCGGGATGGTAATGATCCACGGGCTAAACAGCATAAACTCCTTGCCTTCTGAGATCATCAGCCCCCAGGAAGGCAGCGGGGGTTGCACCCCCATTCCCAGAAAGGAAAGCGCGGCCTCCAGCAGGATGGCGTGGGCAATTTCAAGAGTGGCGATCACAATCAAATTGTTGAGGATGTTGGGCATGATTTCGGTCATCAGAATGCGCGGCGTGGAACAACCGATGGCCTTGGCGGCGCTTACATAGTCGATAGTCCGCAGCTGCTGGGTTGAGGCACGCATAACGACCGCAAACCGATCCCAGATCAGAAAACCGAGCACCCAGATGATGACATTCAAAGATCCGCCGATCAACGCAACCACCGCCAGGGCAACCAGTACCACCGGCATCGATAATCGTGTGGTGATCAAAAAGCTGACCACCATATCGACCCGGCCGCCGAAATAGCCGGCGGCCACGCCCAGGGAGGTGCCGATCAGGCCGGAGATAATCATGGCAGAAATCCCGATCAAAAGTGAGATACGGGCACCGTACATCAGGCGGCTGAGGTAATCACGGCCCAAATTGTCGGTTCCCAGCGGGTGTTCCCAGGAGCCGTCCGGATGCCAGATGGGATTGATCATCCGGCGGGAAAGATCCTGGTGATAGGGATCGTGAGGCGCCAACACCGGTGCCAGAATCGCCACTGCCAGAATCAACAACAATACGGTCGCGCCGATGAGAAATCCCCGATGGGCCAGCGTTTTTTGTTTGAGCAACTGGCCCGGCGTCGGAAAAGCAACTTCCTGAATTTGGTGGATGGCCTGCTCGCTCATGATTCGTTTATTTGACCCGGATGCGCGGGTCTAAAAAAGCATTCAAAAGATCCGAAAAAAATGTCAGCACCACGTAAAACATCGACACCAGCAGCACAATGGCCTGGACCATCGGCAAGTCGGCCCGGGCGATGGACTCATAGCCCAAAAATCCGACGCCGTTGATGGCAAAAATCGTTTCGATCACCAGAGAGCCCCCCAGCATAAATCCGAATTGAACCGCCAGCAATGACACCACCGGTATGATCGCATTGCGCAGGGAATGTTTGAACAGAACCGAACCGGCGCGCAGGCCCTTGGCGCGGGCCGTGCGGATGTAATCCGATGCGAGCACTTCCAGCATGCCGGAACGCGTCAGGCGCATGATGGCCGGCGTCGCGTAATATCCCAGGGCGATGGCCGGCAAAATAAAATGCTTCCAGCTGGAGCTGCCGGAGATGGGCAGCATGCGCAGCATTACCCCGAAGACGATAATCAGGATTAAACCGAAAAAAAACGAAGGCATGGCCTGGCCGATGACCGATACGGTCAGGGCGATGCGATCGATCCAGGTATTGGGCCGGATGGCGGCCAGAACGCCCATCGGAACGGCCAGGCAGATGGCAAAGATCATGGCGCAGGCGCCCAGCGTCATGGTGACGCCCAGCCGGCCGGCGATGATGTTCTGAACGGGTTGATTGAAATAAGGGGATACGCCGAAGTCGCCATCAAAGGCTCTCCGGGCCCAATCGGCATACTGGATGACAATCGGCCGGTCCAGACCGTACTTGACCCGCACAAACTCAATTTCCTCGGGGGTGGCATCGGCGCCGGCCAGCGCAATGGCCGGATCACCGGAGAAGCGCAATAGCATAAACGTTACGAAAGAAACGGTGACGGCAACCAATGCTGCCAGCAAAAGACGCTTGAGGGTATAGATCAGCATAAGCCAGTTCCGTTTGGTGCTTGATCGGTAGGGGGCGGGCCACTAACCGCCCGCCCCGGTCCGATATTCTATTGCCACTTGGTAAGAAAAAATCGCGGTACCGCATCCGGATAGGGTGTAAAATCCAGATTTTTATCATAGGCATAATTGGCCACCCAGGTAAACAGCGGCAGCCAGTAGGCCTGCTCGGCAATCCGTTGCAGGGCCTTGGTGTAAACCTCTTTGCGATAGGCGGTGTCAATGGAGTTATCGCCGGCGTTGAGCCAGTCGGTCACCTGCTGGTCGCGGGCAAGGTCATTGTACTCGAAACGGAAATGCTGCCCGGTGATGTTGGAAATATCATTGACGCCGTAGGAACCCCAGGTGTTCATGACAAGGGCCACCTGGTCGGCCTGGGTTTTATCGCGCAGGGCGGAGTATTTGAGCCATTTCATATTGGCCTTGATGCCCACCTCACGCAGATAGCCGACCATGGCCTCGCCGTAAGGCCGGTCGCGATACCCGTAAAAGTCGATTTCAAATCCGTCGGGATAGCCGGCTTTGGCCAGCAATTCTTTGGCCTTCGCCGGGTTGTAATCGTACTTTATGACTTCGTCGGTGCAGCCAAACTGGGAGGGATAGCAGGCCGCATGCACCACGCGGGACTGCCCGCCCACCAGGTTTTTGGCAATGGCCTCCCGGTCAATCGCATGGGCGACGGCCTGCCGGACTTCCAGCTTCTTCATGGGCGTATCGCCGGAGCGGCCGGTAGCATCCATCTGCAAAAAGCCGATGCGCATGGTTTCGGCCCGAACGACTTTTAACGTCGGCACTTTCTCCAGTTTTTCGGCTTGGTCTTTGGGAACCAGATAGATCCAATCGAGTCCACCGGTCATCAATTCGGCCACCATCGTGGTGATTTCCGGAATGGTGCGCTGGATCAGTTTGTCGATGGCGGGCTGGCCTTTGGGGCTGTCTTTAAAGTAGTTTTCGTTTTTGACGAAGACGATGCGTTTGCCCTGCTCGATTTCGGCTACTTTGTAAGGACCGGTGCCGACGGGTTTAAGACCGAAACCTTCCGGTCCGACCTTGGCATAATACTCGTTGGGGTAGATCGGCAGGTTACCGGCCAGATATTCGAAAGCGGCCGGAAACGGTTCTTTGAGATTGATGCGAACAGCGTAGGGACCCAGCTTTTCGGCATTTTTAATCCAGCTGACATTGCGCACCACAAGGACCTTGTTGTCCGGGTTGCTCACATAGTTCAGGGTGTATACGACATCGTCGGCATCGAATTTTTCGCCGTTGTGAAAGGTGATGCCCTGGCGCAGCTCAAACTCTATGGTGGTGGTATCGACCCATTTAAAAGATTTGGCCAGCAGCGGTTTGTATTCCCAGGTGACCGGGTCACGATAAATAAGATCGTCATAAACATGCCGACTGACAATCATGCCCTCGCGGGCCGTGTTGTAATAACGATCCAGACTCTCCAATTCTTTGGTCCAGGCAAAATTTAAGGTATTGTCCTTTTTGCCGGCGAAAGAGGGTAATGTTGCTACCGTGAGAAAGGTTAGTGAGATGCAAATGCAAATGAATACCTTAAACAGTTTTCCTGTCATAAAAGGCCTCCTTTCAGTATGTGATGTCTTGATACGATTCGGTAAGTCGTTTGATCACCTCGATCCAAATGCTTGCGTGGTTTCCCCGGAGGTGTCAAATAGGAAAGATTATGCTATCTGGCTATCATTGGTCGTCAAACGGTGTCAACTGAAAATCGGTATTTAACTGACAAGCCGACGCCGTTTGTGCGCAAACTTCGCAGTCGCTGATGATGCATGCAGTGACCGTATCTAAATATCGCATTGCTTTCGCATCTAATGTGGCCGTTTATGACAAATATTGTAAAACAACAGTGCTAAAAATGGCCGTGCCCACCCCAAGGACCTGCTCGTCAATATCGAAATGCGGTGAATGCAGTCGCGCTGTGAACCCTTTCTCCGGATTGGAGCAGCCCAGGCGCATGATGGCGCTGGGCCGTTCCAGTGTAAAATAGGAAAAATCTTCTGACCCCATAATCGGGGGCAGATATTGCACGTGTTCGGCACCCAGAACCGATTGCGAAACTTCAAACAAAAATTCGGCAACTTCGATATCATTTTCCAGGGTCGGCACGCCTTCCAGAATGTTTAATTCACACCGTACATGAAAGCTTTTTTCAAGTCCGGCCGCAAATTCAGCCAGGCGCTGGTGGACTTTTAGGCGAATATCTGGCGAAAGGGCCCTGATACTGCCGGCCAAGTGAGCGCTTTCCGGAATCACGTTTTCAGCCGCACCGGAATTAAATTTGCCGACAGTGATGACCGCAGCTTCTGTGGGCTTGATATTGCGGGCAACAATGGATTGAATGCCGCTGACAAATTGGGCGCCGGCGACAATGGGATCGTTGCCTTCCTCGGGACGGGCGCCGTGAGCGCCTTTGCCGGTTATGACCAGATTAAATCGGTCAGCAGATGCATACCCCAGGCCGCGAAAAATGCCGACCTTGCCGGCCGGCAGATCCGGTGACATATGCCCGGCGATAATGCGGTCCACCCGCGGATTTTCAAGCGCGCCCCGTTCAATCATGGCCTTTGCGCCGGCGCCGCGCTCCTCAGCGGGTTGGAATAGAAATTTAACATTACCTTTCAAATCCTTGTGCCGGCCCGATTCCATGAGGGTTTTGGCCACCCCCAGCATGATGGCGGTATTGGCATCATGCCCGCAAGCATGCATTACCCCGGTGTTTTGCGATGCATACTCAACATCACCAAGTTCCTGGATGGGTAAGGCATCAATATCCGCCCGCAGGGCAATGGTGAGGCCTTTGCTTTTTCCTTCGATTAAGCCAATGGCACCGGTCATGTCTTCTAACGGCCGTGTATCAATGTTCAGATCTTTGAGAATCTCGATGATTTTTTGGGTGGTGCGCTTTTCCTGGTGGGATATTTCCGGATGCCTGTGGAAATACCGACGGGTGTCTGAGAGCCAATCTTGCAACTGTGGGTCAACGGGAAACATCGTTTGTCTCCTTTTCAATCATTGGGAATCAATGAGTTTGCATCCGCCGGCGGACTGATGATTCATGCAGCGATCAAATTGAGAAACCATGATGACCGCTCGATTTTGTATGAAATCTCTTTGAACCGTTTGTTCAATAGAGATCCGGTCGACGACGGGGTAAAAAATAGCGCATGCGGTGGC
>JAFDCJ010000211.1 GCA_019312835.1 Deltaproteobacteria bacterium | reverse complement strand
TGGTTGTCTTTGGCGCACACCATTAGAAGCGGTTCGCGATGTATGCGGATCGGATTCAGCCTGGGGTGGTTTTTCATCTTTCCGGCAAATCCCAGGTCGACAAGGCCCTCAAGCAACCAGTTATTAACCTGCTGTGAATTTCCCATCCGCAGATCGATTTCGATCCCTGGATATCTTTTGCTGAAGCGGCCAATGATTCTGGGTAAAAAGTACGTGCCAAGGACGGCGGTACTGCCCAGCGAGATCTTTCCTTTGCGCAAATCCCCTATTTGATCAAATAACAACTCGATCTCCGCGAAGAGATTAAATAGCCTTTCAGTGTAGGTTAGCAGGATTTCACCTTCACTCGACAGGCGGACTTGTTTGTTGGACCTGTCAAAAAGCCTAATGCCAAAAGCTGCTTCAAGGGATTTAATCTGCTGGCTCACAGCCGGCTGGGTCAGGAACAGGTCATCAGCCGCTTTGGTGAAACTGCCGGTGCAGGCCACTTTATGGAAAGCTTTTAGCTGATCAATTTTCATAAAAATCCGTTATAGTTATTATCATGTTTTATAATTTGCCTCTATAGCACACCGAAGGTATCAAGTACAATAAATAATCAGGTGATCTCCCGGCTGATGATGATCCGCCGGACCAAAAAACTTAGAGAAAAGAGAGGATCATGAGTAAAATAATTCCCAGGTATGAATTTCGAACATTTGCCCAGAATTTCGGGCTGGTGGAAACCCGGATGCGCCAGCTGGCAAACTGCGAAATGATTCGCGAAAGTGCTGAAATATACATCGTCTCGGCAGCGAATAACGAAAATAATACGAAAATCCGCGACGACAAAATGGATATCAAGGAACTGGTTGAGCACAAACAGGGCTTGGAGCGATGGAACCCCCGCATGAAAGGCGAGTTTCCCATGTCGGCCGCAACCATTCAAACCGATGTGTTTCCGGCCTTCAGCGTCGATGTGCCGGTGTTGAAACGGGACACCTACGCCCTGGACCAGTACCTGAATGAAGTCATCAAGCCCCACCCCCAATTGCTGGATGTACAGGTATTCAAACGGCGGTTCGCCTTCACCGTCAATGGCTGTATCACCGAAATTGCCCATTTGCTGGTGAACGGGGCTGCGATTCAGACCGTGGCTGTGGAACTTGAGGATGTGGACGCCGTGCTGGAGGCAATGGCAATGCTTGGCCTGACCGCCTACGAGAACGTGAATTATTTACTGGCGATTAAGCGCATCACCAGCCTGGCCCCGCTGCCGGCATAAAATTCACCGCAATCAAATTAAAAACCATCCGCAAAGGAATCGCTTACAATGGGAACGGAAATCGAAAGAAAATTTCTGGTAACAGAAAATTCCTGGCGCTCCCTAGCCGCCGGGGTTAAATACCGCCAGGGATATCTTAACAGTGCCAAGGAGAGAACCGTGCGCGTTCGCACCATCGATGACAAGGGGTTTTTAACGATAAAAGGCATCACAACCGGTGCCAGCCGGGCCGAATACGAGTATGAGATCCCCGTGGGCGATGCCGACGCCCTGCTCGATAATTTGTGCGAAAAACCCCTGATCGAAAAAAATAGATATAAAATCGATTTTGAAGGTTTTGTGTGGGAAGTGGACGAGTTTTTCGGCGAAAATCAAGGGTTGATCGTTGCCGAGGTGGAGCTGGAGAGCGAAGATCAGGCGTTTGAAAAACCGGGATGGATCGGAGAAGAGGTCACCGGCGATCCCAAGTACTTTAACTCCAATCTTATTAATAATCCTTACCTTAAATGGTAAGGATGCTATCATTGAAAGGGTGATGCACCCATGGATTACATTGAGGTTAAAGGCTTGACCAAAATTTTTGGCAAAGATGTCATCGCCGTCCAGGATGCTAATTTTACCTTGGAATACGGTGAATTCATCAGCCTGCTAGGCCCATCCGGATGCGGCAAATCGACTATATTGAATATGATCTCAGGCTTGATTGAGCCCACCGAAGCGGAAATCTTTGTGGATGGAAAATGTTTTTTTTCGAACCGCCAAAGCATCAACGTGCCTACCGAAAAGCGCGAGATGGGGATGGTATTTCAGGATTTTGCCCTTTGGCCCCACCTCAATGTTTTTGAAAATGTGGCTTTCGGACTGCGCCTGCGAAAAGTGGCCTCTGGCGAGATTAAGAAAAAGGTACACGAGGCCCTGGAGCTGGTGAAACTGCCCGGCTTTGAAAACCGGCTGCCCAAGGAGCTGTCCGGCGGGCAGCAGCAGCGGGTGGCATTTGCCAGGGCGATTGTCATATCACCCAAGGTGCTGCTGCTCGACGAGCCGCTCAGCGCTCTGGATGCCAAACTGCGTGAAGAGATGCGCGAAGAGATCACGAATCTGACGCGGGAATTAAGCATTACCACCATTTACGTCACCCACGACCAGGTTGAAGCGCTCACCATGTCGGACCGCATGTTTGTCATGAACGAGGGGCAGATATTGCGGGCCGGAACCCCGCTGGACATTTATGAAGATCCCCAGGCTTCCTTTGTGGCCGCTTTTATCGGAAAATCCAATTTTATCGAAGGTGAATATCAAAAACAGGGCGAAGATGCGTTCATTCAATTAAGTGAAAATCTCCGCATCCAAAGCACGCGTCTCGGTGGCGACATTCCGGCAGGCCAAAAGGTCTCGGCGGTTTTAAGACCAGAAAAAATAATGGTTTCCCGATCGCCCGGTGACGTCGATACCGATGGCCTGAATCTGCTCAAGGGTAAACTGCTGCGCACCGTTTTTCTGGGCGACAGTTATGAAGCCCATTTCCAGGTGGATGACCATTTGACGTTTAAAGTTCCGCTGCAGCAGGACTATCCGTCGGATACGATTCTATATCTGATGTTTCGCAAAGAAGAGGTGAAAATACTGGAAAAATGAAACCTGATGCCATGTTTCACCAAAAATAGACCCCCGCATCGAAAGGAGAAAAAAATGAAAAAGAAAACCTTGTTGATCCTGCCTTTGGCCTTGATTTTTCTTACGCTGATTTGCGTGTCCGCTTGGGCGGCCGACCTGGTTGTTTACTCAGCAGGTCCCAAAAGCCTCTCCCAGGCGGTGGTGGCCAATTTCCAAAAAAAGACCGGCCTGAAGGTTCAATTGTACCCTGCCTCGACGGGCAAGGTTCTGGCCAAACTGGAGGCCGAAAAACACAATCCCATCGCGGATGTGGTCGTCCTGGCCAGCTGGGCGGCCGGATTGGGTTTAAAAGACCAGAATGCCCTGGCCCCGCTGAAGTCTCAACACAGCGCGGCAATAAGGGCAGAATGGGTCGATACCCACCTTATCGCCACCGGTGCCTCGGCCATGGGAATAGCGTATAATACCAAACTCGTAAAAAATCCGCCGAAGGACTGGTGGGATATGGCTGCTGCAGAATGGAACAAGCAGGTGAACATGCCGTCGCCGACGAAGTCCGGTTCCTGTTCGGATTTTGTCACGGCCTTCGTCGGTCATTACGGGGAAAAGGCCTGGAAGTTTTTTGAAACGTTTCGTGATAACGGTGCCAATATCGCCGGGCCCAACAACCAGGCCCTCACACCGGTATTGACTGGCGCCCGCAAGACGGTCTTTGCAGCGGTGGATTACATTATCTACAAACAGGCCCAAAAAGGCGAGAATGTCGACATTGCCTACCCGAGCAGCGGTACGGTGGTCAACCCGCGCCCGATCGTTGTTTTAAAATCTTCACAACATATGGCCAACGCCCAGAAATTCGTGGACTACTACCTGTCACCGGAAGGGCAGCAATTGGTGGTCGACACCATTCTCATTCCGGCCCGCACCGATATGAAGGTTTTGGACATGCGTGTCGGATTGGAACAGATCAAAACGATTCCGGTTGATTGGGCCTGGCTCGGTAAAAATCAGCAGCAGGTCATCGGGAAATTCTACCGGGAAATTGAAACCGGACGTTAGACCCGATTCTTCCGGGCCGACAAGCGCGGGATGATCATTGACCCATCGAAAAGATAAGACCGGAGAGTAATGATGATGAATATCAGGGAACGCCGATTGTATCAGAGCATCATGAATTCAACCATGCTCTATATCGTTATGCTGGTGATGCTCGTTTTGATACTGTATCCGCTGGTAATGGTCTTCCTCCAGAGTTTATTTCCGGATATATTTGGCGGCAGTCTGAAGGGCTTTCTTTCACCTTTTATTCAAGTTTTGAAAAGTGAGGGGCTTTTTGGGGTTGTCACCAACACCGTCCTCTGGGGAATTGCGGTTACCATCGGATGTGTCATCGTCGGCGTTCCCTGCGGATTTATTCTGGCCAAAACCGATATGCCCGGTAAGGGCCTCATCCGGGTGATCTATGCCATTCCCTATATGACGCCGCCGTATGTGGGGGCTCTGGCCTGGATTCTGTTCATTCAGGAGAGAGGATTTCTCGAAGAAATGCTGGCGGGGAGGCTGCCCGGTTTTGTCCAGGATATCTTTTTCTCCTTCTGGGGCCTGACGTTTATCATGATCCTCTTCTTATATCCGTTCACCGCCCTTGGGGTCGAAGCCGGCTTGAGGGCCCTGCCCTCGAATTTTGAGAATTCAGCGCGGGTACTCGGGGCCAACCGCAGCGCCCTGATACGTCGCATTGTAACCCCTTTGCTCCTGCCGGTTATATTGAATACCGGACTGCTGGTATTTTTGCAGACCGTCTCCAATTTCGGTGTTCCGGCAACCCTGGGATCGCGGGCCCGGTTTCCGATCATTACCGCCGAGATTTACAATCTTATTTCAAGCTGGCCCATCAATTTTCCGTTGTCCACCGCCCTGTCCGGCATCCTGGTGGCGATGGCGCTGGCAAT
>JAFDCJ010000210.1 GCA_019312835.1 Deltaproteobacteria bacterium | reverse complement strand
GGGAAAAGTGTGCTCTTTTCGCGATGAGGTGGCAGCTGTGGCGGCCACCACACCTGAAATCGCTCAGGAGGCGTTAAAGCTCATCGAGGTGACCTATGAAGCCCTGCCGGCTGTTTTTGATCCCGAGGAAGCCATGAACGAGGGTGCGCCTCTGGTTCATGAGGCCCACAAGACCAATGTATTGAAAATGCCATGGAAGCTGCATTATGGCGATGTAGATGCTGCTAAAAATGAGGCTGCTTACGTGGTTGAAGATCGGTTCAGCACCACCTGGGTAACACACTGCTGTCTGGGCACCAGTGGGGCCATTGCCGAGTTTGATCCCGGCAATAATCTAACCATTCATACCAATACCCAGATCCCATCCCTGGCGCAGAAGGATTATCTGGATGTCCTCAATGCGATGGGCCTGAAAGATCGCCGGGTCAGGGTGGTCAAACCCTGCATCGGCGGCGGCTTTGGCAGCAAGCTGGACACCTATGCCTATGAATACATTGCCATTTTACTGGCATTTTATACACGGCGGCCGGTGAAGGTTGAATTCGATCGTACAGAAGAATTTATTGCGACCTCAACGCGACAGCCGACCATTGCCTATGTCTCACAGGGATGCGACAAAAACGGCAAACTGTTGTTCCGGGATGTTTCTATGATTCTGGACAACGGCGCCCATACATCCTGGGGCGCCACTACGCCTCATGTGATGATGATGGTCATGACAACTTTGTATCGGGTGCCCAATGTTCGCTATTCAGCCAGGTGCGTCTACACCAACAACACATATGCCCAGGCGATGCGGGGCTACGGCAACCCCCAGGCAACCTTTGTCGTCGAAAGTTCGATGGACATGCTGGCAGAAGCTGCTGGAATTGATCCAGCTGAGTTTCGGCGCATCAATGCCAACCAGTCCGGGGATGTTTCAACCCAGGGGCTGCGCATCACCACTTGCGGTTTGGAAGAATGCATGGATACGGTGAGAAAACAGCTCGAGTGGGATCAGCCGAAGAAAGAAGGTGAAGGGGTCGGCATGGCATCCCTGATTCATGTCGGGGGCGGCGCCCGGGTCTATAAATCAGACGGCTGCGGGACGATGATTAAAATGGACGACTTTGGCAAGGTCGATGTTTTTACGGGCGCGACGGATATGGGGCAGGGTTCTGACACGGTTATCGCCCAGATCGTGGCCGAAGAGCTCGGCCTGGAAATCGAGGATATTCATGTCATTCACAGCGACACCGATGTGTGTCCATGGGATGTCGGCGCGCATGCCAGCCGGACCACTTTTGTAGCCGGCAACTCGGCGCTCGGCGCGGCTCGCAAGATCAAGTCGCGTATTCTTGAGCTTGGGGCCAAGCAACTCGAAGCGCCCCTGGAAAAGATACGCTTGCAAAATCGTCATCTCATTCATAAAGACGATCCGGAAATAAAGATGGAAATCGGAAAGCTCTTGAGAAAAACACATTTCAGCCACGGTGGCCAAATGCTGATGGCCGAACACTTTTACGATCCGGATAACGAGAATGTCGGCAAAGATTTTCGGGGTAACACTTCTATGACGTATACTTTCGGCACGCATGGTGTCCGAGTAAAAGTGGACGAAGAAACCGGAAAGATAAAAATTGTTAAATATGTTGCCGCGCACGATATTGGCAGGGCAATCAATCCACTGCTTTTGGAAGGTCAGGTGTACGGCGGCGTCATGATGGGGGTGGGTTATGCACTGACCGAACAGATCCTCAGCGAAAAAGGGCAAAACATGAACCCGAATTTCAGGGATTACAAGATTCTGACCGCCAAAGATGTCATGCCGATTGAAGCGCCGGTTCTTGAAACCTACGATGATGACGGGCCTTTCGGCGCGAAAGGCATCGGTGAGCCGGGTTGTGTGCCATCGGCCCCGGCAATTGCCAATGCGATTTACAATGCCGTCGGGGTGCGCATCAAAGATTTGCCGATTACGCCTGAAAGAGTTCTGGCTGCCATCAGAGAGAAGAAGGGCCTGGATCTGTGCGGGCAGGACACGGGAAAAGATGATGCGGAGGAATGTATTATCGAAGAATAACGAATTAAACGATATTAAAGTCTTTATTTAAAAAATAATAATAGGATATAGAATTTATTAATCAAATTCGAAATTTGAATATCGAAATCCGAAACAAATTCGAATCACCAAAATCTTTAATTTCAAAACTTGAAAACTTTTTTGGATTTACGGCTTCAAGTAATATTAATGAATAATTCGCCTCCTTGTTGTTTAGAACATTTAAGGTTTTGAATTTTGAATTTGTTTCGAATTTAGAGTCTCGTGTTTCGAATTTTTTCATTTATAGGAGTATATGAGCTTTAAAATAGGCATAGACGTTGGAGGGACGTTTACAGATTTTTTGCTGGCCCTCGATGATGGCTCCTCCAGAATCTACAAAGTTCTTTCCACTCCGCAAGATCCTTCGATTGCAACCTTGAACGGTCTCGGCGAAATGGCATCCGATCGGAACCTGAGCCTGGAAGAGTTTCTGGGACAGGTGTCGGTTATTGTTCATGGAACCACTGTAACGACAAATGCCGTTCTGACTTATACCGGTTCTAAGACCGCTTTGCTGACAACCAAAGGTTTAAGAGACGCGCTCGAGATGCGAAGGGGCATTCGGGAACGTCAATATGACAACCGCTATCCGAATGTGGAGCCCCTGGTCGAACGATACCTTCGGATACCCGTGGAAGAACGAATCGACTATAGCGGTGAGGTTATTACGCCCCTGAACCGGACGGATGTGGAAAATGCCGTCGATTTCATGATTCAAGAGAACGTTGAAGCAGTGAGCGTCTGCTTTATGAATGCCTTTGCGAACAGCCAGCATGAGGAAGAGGTATACGGGATCATTCAGCAAAAATTTCCCACGGCCTATTTAACCGTATCGAATCGTCTCCTGCCATCCATTCGCTTTTACGACCGGGTGAGCACCACGGTCCTAAACTCCTATGTCGGCCCCACGTTAAAACGCTACCTCTCTGCATTGATCTCTAAACTGCAGCAGGAAAAATACGAAGGTATTCTTTTGATCATGCAATCCAACGGCGGTGTTGTATCGCCGGAAGCGGCCATCGAACGAGCAGCCGTTACCCTGTTGTCGGGGCCCGCAGCCGGACCGGTGGCAGGGGTGGAATATGCCGCTGCACAGGGATATGATGATTGCATTACCGTAGACATGGGTGGGACCAGTTTTGATGCGTCGATGGTCAAGGATAACACACCTATGGTGACGACCAGCGGAGAGATCAACCGGCTTAAGCTTGCCCTGCCGATGCTGAATGTCGTCACGATTGGTGCCGGCGGGGGCAGTATTGGCTGGATCGATGATGGCGGACTGCTGAAGATGGGGCCTCAAAGCGCCGGTGCCGATCCCGGCCCGGCCTGTTATGACTTGGGCGGGGAATTACCGACCTGCACCGATGCGGACCTGGTGCTGGGATACCTGGACAGGGACTTTTTTGCAGGCGGACGCATTACCCTGAATCTGGATAAAAGCCGGGATGCAATTGAAAGGAACATTGCCGGACCATTGAAGCTCGATTTCGACGAAGCTGCAGGCGGAATGTACAACGTGATCAATGTTAACATGGCCGCTGCGGTTAGTGAAGTTTCTGTCAAACAGGGATATGATCCGCGGGATTTTCCGCTGGTAATTGCAGGGGGCGCCGGACCGAATCATGCCTGCATGATCGCATTGGAGCTGGAGATTCCAGTGATGATCATTCCCAAAGAATCTTCGATCTTTTGTGCCTCCGGAAT
>JAFDCJ010000209.1 GCA_019312835.1 Deltaproteobacteria bacterium | reverse complement strand
GAGATCCTGAACGAGAAGGATTTGATGGCCCAGCTTTCCATCGGACGTTCTCCGCTGCGGGAGATCCTGTTCCGGCTGCAGGAGGAAAACCTGATCAAGCCGTTGCCCCGGTTGGGATATATGGTGACCACGGTGGATATTTTCGAAGTACGCGATTTGGTGGAATTGCGCCGGGAGCTGGAGGGCTATGCCGGGTACCTCGCAGCCCAGCGGATCACCCCCGAGCAGCTGGAAGATTTGCGCAACATCTTTCGGGAGGCGGAAGCCGAAACCACCCCAGCCCGGAATGTTGCCAATATCTCGGAATATTTCGACACCCGCTTCCACCGTCTTCTCTATCGGGCAGCCGGAAACCAGAAGCTGACGAAAATCCTCCAGGACCTGCACATCGTTATGCTCAGAATCTGGTTTCATGCGGGCCTGGGCGCTATCGGTTTTGGCCACCAGGCTGAAAACCTCTATACGGTGCTCGAGGCCCTGGAGCAAAAAGACCCTCAAAAAGCCCGGGCCGCCATGGAGGATCATGTCGATCAATATGCGGCGCAGGTGAAGGAAAAGTTTTTGTAGGACATAGTGAACATCGAACCTTGGACTTCCAATACCGAACGTCAAATAATGATGGCGCTTCGTTTAATCAAACATCAAACCGCAGAATATCGAATATCCAACCGCAGAATTTCGAAGGATGGAATCGCTACGCGCTGCCGTTCTTTCAAAATTGATAGAATACCTTCCTTCGACATTCGATATTCATTATTCGATATTCGACATTCTTTTTTACTTTTGTAAATATAAATCAAGTCATTAAGGAAGAATATCCATGGCAGCCGACGATGAAACCCAGTGTGTTCCAACCTATCACCTATTAACGGCGGATCAGATCACTTCCATCCACACTGCCACCCTTGAATTGTTGGAAACCGAGGGGGTGGATGTTCTGCATGCCGAAGCCCGGCAAATGCTGGCAGACGCCGGCTGCCGCCTCAAGGGGGACCATCGGGTGCGAATTCCCAGCGAACTGGTGGAAGCGGCCATCCGAAATGCCCCGTCCCAAATTACGATCTACAATCGGCTGGGCGGTGAAGCCATGCGCCTGGAAGGCCGACGCGTCCATTACGGTCTGGGTACGGATCTGATCCAAACCTACGACCTTGAGACCGGAGAACTGCGTCCGTCCCGCCTCCATGATGTGGCAAATGCCGCCCGGATTTCAGATTTTCTCGAGCACATCGATTTTATCGGTTCTTATGCCCTTCCCGGTGATTCGCCCACCAACCTGATGTATATCGATTCGTTCAAAACCGAACTTGAAAACGCCATCAAGCCGATTTTCTACACCGCCGCCGGGCTGGAAGACATTACCTATATCAACGCCATGGCCGCTGAAGCCGTCGGTGGCGAAGCCAAGCTGAGGGAAAAACCGATTCACATTCATTATGCCGAACCCCTGACACCGCTGACCCACAGTTTCGGAGCGGTTCAGAAACTGTTTTTTTGCGCCGACCATGGCGTTCCCGTTACCTACACGCCCGGCATGATGTCCGGTGCCAGCGCGCCGGTGACCCTGGCCGGGGCCATCACCGTGGGTAACGCCGAAGCCCTCAGCGGCCTGGTGATGCACCAGCTGCGGGCCAAAGGCGCCCCTATTATCTCCGGATTCGGCATGTCCACCATGGACATGCGCACGTCGGCCTGCATTTACGGCTGTCCGGAATACCGTCTGGCGCTCTCGGCCTGTGCCGATCTCTACCATTATTATGGCCTGCCGATGTGGGGCACTGCCGGTGTGAGTGATGCCAACTGCCTGGATCAGCAGGCCGGCATGGAGTGGGCCATCTCGATCATGGTGGATACCATGAACGGCGCCAACCTGGTCCATGACATCGGCTACCTTGGCCAGGGGCTGGTCGGCCATCCGGGGGGATTGGTCATGTGCGACGAGATCATTAGCTACGTGAAACGATTGGTGCGCGGATTCGACCTGGACGAGGCCCACATCGGCCTGGACGTTATTCGGGAAGTGGGACCCGGCGGGGAGTTTCTTTCAACGGCTCAGACCATGGAGATGTTTAAGTCCGCACATTGGCAGCCGGCGCTCTGCAACCGGGACAACCTTGAGACCTGGCAACTGAAGGGCCGTAAAGACTGGGCGGCGGTGTGTACGGATAAGGCCCGCGACATATTGAAAACGCATACGCCGGTACCATTGAGTGATTCAGCCGCTTCCACCCTGTCCGAGATCCGCAGGGAAGCCGAAAAAAAACTGAAGGACCACCATTTTGCGTCTTAATTCAAACCACGAAGAACACGAAGGACACAAAGAAAAAAAGATTATATAGTTTAACGTTTTCGTCGTGAGCCTCGTGCCCTTCGTGGTGAAACATTTGCTTTCATAAAAAGAGCAGAATTCATAATCAATACTCTCAGGGCAACATCATGACCATCTCCAGCATACAGGTTTGTCGCCCGCGTTACCGACTCCTCAGTGCAGGGCAGATCGATCGGATTCACACCGCCACACTGCAATTGCTGGAAACCGTCGGTGTCAGCATCCGTCATCAGGGAGCCAGGGACATGTTGGCAGGGGCCGGATGCCGAGTTCGAAACGACAAGACTGTTTTGATTCCCGCCCAGCTGGTAGCCGACGCCATCCAAAGCGCGCCTTCCGAGGTTGTCATCTACAACCGGCTCGGGGAAAAGGCGCTTCACCTTGAGGGGCGCCGCATCCATTTCGGGCCGGGCACCGATTTGGCCCGGGTCTGCGACCTGGATACCGGCAGGCTCAGGACATCCACCTTAAAAGATGTTCAAGCCGCGGTTCGCATCGCCGATGCCTTGCCTGAAATTGATTTTATCGCCTCTTATGTCATCCCCAACGACTCACCGCCCCATCTGCTCTATCTGGATGCTTTCAAAGTCCAGCTCGAGCACTCGACCAAACCCATCTTGTTTACGGCGGCAGGGCTGGAAGACATCCGCTCGATTACGGAGATGGCCGTTGCGGTTGCCGGCAGCAGGGACAATCTGCGCCGCAAGCCTTTTGTAATCCACTATTCAGAGCCGCTCAGCCCGCTGGTTCACAACACCGGTGCCGTTGAAAAGCTGCTGTTCAGCGCCGACCACCATATCCCTGTCATCTACACCCCGGGGATTATGTCCGGTGCCACCGGACCGGTCACGCTGGCCGGCGCCCTGGTGATGGGCAACGCCGAGGCCCTGAGCGGTCTCGTCATCCACCAGTTGCGATCCAAAGGGGCGCCCATCATATCGGGCATCGGCATGGCCGTCATGGACATGGCCAGGAGCACCTGCATCTACGGCTGTCCGGAATCCCGTTTGATCCTTTCGGCCTGCGCTGATTTGTATCATCATTACGGCGTTCCCGTATGGGGGACCGCCGGCGTCACAGACGCCAACTGCCTGGATCTGCAGGCCGGAATGGAGTGGGGTGACTCCCTGCTGCTCAACGCCATGGCCGGTGTCAATTTGATTCACGATGTCGGCTACATGGGGCAGGGATTGGTTGGCCATCCGGCCGCCCTGGTGGTATGTGACGAGATCATCAGCTATACCAGACGGATGATGCGTGGTTTTATACTGGATGACGCGCACGTGGACCTGGATGCCATCGGCCGGGTTGGCGCTGGTGGCAGCTTTTTGTCTACCCGGCAGACCGCCCGATTGTTCAAATCGGAACACTGGTATCCAAATCTGTGCAACCGGGATTCGGTCGGCGCCTGGCAGAAAAATGGCAGTCAGGATATGGCAGCCCGCGCCGTTGAAAAAGCCCGGGACATCCTGCGCATCCCCCCAGTGGAAGCTATAGAGGCATCGCTTCAGAAGGAACTGGACAACATTCGCTCCCGTGCAGAAAAGTCATAACCAATGTTGAGTCCGTGAGGGTATGAAAATCAGATTTAAACGCGCTCCCGGGTCCGGGGCGGGCTGCGGGAATATGTTCACAACCTGTCTTGACACACGCTGATATATTAACTAATATTTTACTTCTGTATAACCGGCAACGCAGTGTAAGGATCGTCTGCCCGAGTTGCCGCTGAATCTGGACTATACCGGAGAATTGGACTTGCCATGCGCATGAGCGATAAAGAAAAAACCTATCACGAGATTCGCGAAGGAATCATCACCACCCGCATCAAACCGGGCGAGCGCCTGAAAGAAAAGGAACTGATGGAGGAGTATGGCATTGGTCGTACGCCGTTGAGGGAAATTGCCTTCCAACTGCGCCAAGAGGGACTGATCGAAATCATTCCCAAAGTGGGAACCCACGTAACTCAGATCGAGATACAGGAGATTCGAAGCGTGATCGAAGTGCGTCGATGGTTGGAGCAGTTGGTGGGGCTTTTAGCCACCGAACGCATCACCGACGAACAGTTGACGGAACTGCAGGGTATTATTGATGCGGTGGATCGCCTGGCGCCGGCGGGCCGAACCGAAGTGGACGCCCTCAACCGCTACGATATCCGTTTTCACAACATCCTTTACCAGGCCACCGGCAATCAGGAGTTACAGGAAATCCTGCCCCGGCTGATGAGCAAAATGACCCGCTTTTGGTATTATCTCGGGTTTCAGGCCGCCGAATTTCTTGCCCATTTCGATGATCTTCGGGGGCTGCTGGCCGCCCTTGAGAAACGGGATACAAAAGGCGTCCAGCGGGCCCTGGACGACCACATGGACCATTTCGTAAAGAAAGTGAAACAGCAGATTCTCTGATCGTCCTTCCTTTCCACCACGTTCCAGGTCACCTGACGTTGCCGCCTATACGGCAAGGCTCCCTCCTTCAGGCTGTGTTTTTTTGCTTCACAACTCGTGCCGGGACCATTTTCAGATTGGGATAACCACTGATGGGATCGAGGTCTGCATCACTGGTGAGCCGATTGACATTAGCGGCGTCCCATCCATGTCCGATCTGGATGACGCCACGCCGGATATCAACATCCTTGCGTATCTCCGCATCCAGTTCGATGGCTCCGGTTTTGGTTTCCACGCGAACACGCTCCCCGTTTCCAATGCCCAGCCGTTCGGCATCCTTTGCCCCTATTTCCACCACTGGTTTTTTCACCCGGCCGAGTCGGGCAATATTGCGGAATCGAGAGTGATAGTAGAGCTGGTAACGGGCACCGGTAATTAGCAGCAGCGGATAAGTCAAATTCACTTCAGTTCCGCTGTGGGGCGGTAAATAGGGCGGCAGGGCCGGATGCCCCAGTTCAGCGAGGTCGGCTGAAACAAATTCGAACTTGCCCGAAGGGGTAGGAAAGGGCTGCCGACGGAATTTTGAAAAGATCTTCGGGGCGTAGACAATCCCCTGGGGGGTGTCTTGAAGGTTTTCCAGGGCAATACCCGTCGGCTTCAGCAACCAGCGGTTGACCGCGGTCTCGTCCTTCCAGGGAAAATATAATTCCCCTGTTCCGATGCGATGCGCCAATTCGCGCCAGAAGGCATACTCGCCAGCAGTGCCGTCGACTTTAGCCACCCGGTTGGCCAGGGCTACCGCCTGGTGGTGGGCGTAAAGATGCAGTTCCGTGCGTTCCAGAAAACTTGCCGCCGGCAGCACATAATGGGCACGGCGTGCCGTTGCGGTCATGAAAAGATCCCGCACCACCAGCAGTTCCAACCGGTCAAAGGCTCGCTCTACCTTCCCTGTGTTGGGATTGGAGAGCACCGGATTGGCGCCGGTGACGATAAGCCCCCGCAGCGGATACGCGCCCCGGTTCAGAATGGCATCCATGGCCGACAGGGAATGGCACTGCTTGCGAAAGCGATACAGGGCCGGAAACCGGCTTCGACCGATGGGCTCAAGCTCCTCAAGGGGAAGAGTCTGGTAAAGGGTTAGGTCTTGCTGGGCCATGGATTCGGGCCAGAAATCACCGCCGGGTCGGTCAACGGCACCGCAGAGCCCCCCCAGAGCAGCGATTACGCGAATGGTGTTCACGCCGTTGGGCTGGTGTTCCAAAGAGATTCCGGGATAATTCGCCACCCGGGAGCGTGCGGCTGCAAACATCTTGGCCAGATCCCGCACCGCGTCCACTGAGAGGCCGGTTTCCGCTGCCACGAAATCAGGCCTGAATGACCGGCTGTAGGCTGAGAAATCCTCAAAGCCCAGTGTGTGGTTGGTCACAAATTCGTGGTCATAGCGGTTAGAGTGAATCAGGTGCCGAGCGATTCCCCAGGCGAGGGCTGCATCGGTTCCCGGTCGAATCTTGAAAAAGCGGTGCGCTATCCTGGCGGCAGCCGTCCGCCGAGGATCGACAACCACCAAACGGGCGCCCTTTTTCAAGGCACGGTCGATAGCCCACATATAGGGTGGGTGGGTATGGCCCGGGTTGGATCCCCACAGGACAATGAGATGGGCATTGGCGAAATCCGGACAGGCGTTATAATACCCCTGGGTCAGGCGGTATGCCAGGTAGCGGGATAGCCAGCACACAGATTCGGCCGAGAAATAATTGGGCGACCCGAAGGCGTGGATAAAGCGGCGGGCGTAATTTTCCTGCTGCTGGAAACCGATGGCCTCTCCGGTCCACACGCCGATTGAACGGGCTCCGTGTTTTTTTTTGATGCCCTCAAGCGCTCCGACAATTTCTTCCATGGCCTTTTCGTAGGGAATCGGCGCGAACGAACCATCAGCGAGCCTTTTCAGCGGCGTCACAAGCCGATCGGGATGGAGCAGCAAATCGACAGCGGCCGGGGCCTTGGGGCACAACCGGCCGCGGCTTTCCACATGATCGGGTATCCCCCTGATCTTATGGATGCGACCGTTTTGAATGTGGCAATTAATGCCGCAACGCATGTCGCATAGGCGGCACAGGGTGGACACGATTCCATTCTCGATAACGGTGCGTACGGCCATCGATATATTCCCCCCGGTGCTTGCTGCGCTTTTCTAATTGGCGCTTATCCGCGGTAGCCACCTGTGTGGAAAAAGGCTCGCTTCCGATTCGGCGACACAATTTTGGCAAGTTCTAATTGTCAAACGTAACCCCTGCCAGGTCTTTTTCGGCCTGGGCGTAGATAGCGTCGATGCGCCTTTGTTTTTCATCGATCAACCGTCTTACCGGATGCGTGCGCAGCAGCTCCCGGGCTTTTCGCGTGGCCTGCCCGCCGATATCGGGACTGCCCGCTGCGAGCCAGCCATCGGGATGGTTCCGGTCAGACAATTGCGGCAGCCAGTGCTCCTGCCTGAAACGGCGAACAGTTTCTTTCTGGTCAAGAAAATGGCCGCCGGGGCCCACATGGGCAATGACCTCTAAACCAATCTGCTCGGGGCCGATCTCGAATCCGCGGACCATGCGCTTGACCCAGCTGATGAGTTCCGCCCCTAACACGATTGCGGCCGGAGACCCGATGAGCCCCTGGCCGAGATAGCCCACGTCATGCACCAGGTTGCAGCCGTCTAAGGTGGCCATCAGCAGGGAAAAAGCCGCTTCGTAGCCGGCCTGTGCATCCAGGCTTTTGGCATCGCTGCATCCGGCCTCGCCCCATACGGGCAGTTCATAAAAGTGGTACAGGTCGCAACAAGCCGAATGGGTCAGGCGCTCGTCCGGACTGCCGTATACGGCGGTGGCGCGGTGCATGTCCATCGGGGTGACGCTGAATCCGGAAATCATGGGCGCCCCCTCGCATCGGAGCTGGTGGATCACCAGGCCGCTCAAGGCTTCTGCATTGGCAGTGGCGATGGCGCCTGCCAGGGTGACCGGGCCGGTGGCGCCCGACATGAGTGCCGGCACGTAATTCAGGGGAATGCCGTTATCGGCGCAGCAAAGCAGCTTATCAACGGCCCCTGCCGAATGGACCAGCGGACTAACCGGTTCGGCATAGTGGATCAGAAATGGGTATTCACGCAGCCGGTCCTGCCCGCCGGCCGCTGCGGCCGCCATGGCGATGATGTATTCCAAATCCGGACGTGCGGCTGCGGTGAAATAAACGGGTTTGGGCGAGTGGGTGACCATTGCTCTGAACTCGGCGATAAACGCCAGGTTGCCGGGCACATCCTGGGGGAAAGCATGGGAGGCGATAAAATCGATTTCCTCCAGGGCATCGCCCAGCACGGCGGCATTGATCACATCCTGCAGGCACGAAGGCCGTAATTGGCAGGTTCCCATGTCGCACGTATGGAGCAAGTCGGTTCCCAGCCCGTAGTGTACCCGACGTCCTTCAAGACGCATGGCCTCACGGCCTTCGCGGTCAAAAATCGTCACCGACGAGGGAGCGCTGCGGATTGCTGTCTCCACCAGTGCAGCCGGTATCCGAACCCGATGGTCGGAATCGATCCGGCAGCCTGCCTCGGCCAGCATCCTGCGGGCGTCATCATGGAGTACCCGAACACCCACCGTATCGAGAATGTCCAGCGATGCCTGATGCAGCGCCTGGATCTGCTTTTCGGTCAACAGGCGATACCGGGGCCGGCAAAGGGTTTCGGGGCTATCATTCATTTTTTCCTCTTAAGGGGCCCTAAGTCCTCGATCGGCAAGTTTTGCGGCTGCACCGACCGATGAACCGTTCCCTTTTTGATTGACAAACGCAATAATATATATAAGTATATATATCAATTGTCAATAATATAATATACATAATACGCTGACAGGAGAATTTCATGGGTACGATACTGGAAGAGATCATCAGTGCTACCGTCGATGTAGACGAGGAAAAATCCGTTGCCCTGGCCCGCCAGGCCATGGCCGACGGTATGGAGCCGTTTGAGGTTATCCAAAACGGCTATGCCCGCGGGATGAAAATTGTCGGGGAGAAATTCGCCACTCTGGAGTATTTTCTGCCCGAAGTAATGCTGTCCGCCGATGCCATGACCGCTGCCATCGAAGTCCTCAAACCCTATTTTAAAGATCGTGGAAAGCAAGACTCCCGGGGAACCATCGTCATTGCCACAATCCAGGGGGATATGCACGATCTGGGAAAAAACATTGTCAAGATTATGCTTGAAGCCGACGGGTTCGTCGTGCATGACCTGGGCGCGAACGTGCCGGTGCGGGATCTGATCGACAAAGCCGAAGCGGTTCAAGCGGACATCATCGCCGCTTCGGCTATCCTGACCACCACGATGGCCCACATGCCGGACATCAGCTCCATCCTGGACGAACTGGGCATGCGCGACCGCTACATGATCATGCTGGGCGGTGCGCCGGTGATTCCCCAATGGGCCCGGGAGGTTGGGGCGGACGGCTACGGGGAAGACGCCTCAGAGGCCGTAGCCGTCGCGCGTCGATTGATGCACAAAAAACGAGGAGGTGAATAATTATGCTGGGATTCTGGGAGGTCATGGATCGTTGTGACAGGGGACCGCTTCAAAAGGAAAAACAGTATGACATGCAGATTGCCCGGACAGCACGGGAACAGGCCGTGGCTTTTGACATTCGTTTCGATCCTGAGTCAGTAATCCCCGATGATGATGATCTGGCCGATCGCCTTTACCGCGCCGCCGTGGCCTTTTTCGTGGAAAACGGGGTCTACTGCCGGGACACGGGCCGTTTGGTGCGCTTTTCCCGCCGGGAGGTGGAGGAAGCGGTGAAAAATGCGCCACGCAGCATCACCTATGGCCAAGGAAAGGACACGGCGGTGATGACTTCCCGGAAGGTAGAGGACGCCAAACCACCCTTCATCACCATGACGCCGGTGGGCACTCCCGTGGCCGAAGAGCGGTTTGTGGCCATGATGCAAAGCTTTGTCCAGGAACCCCTGGCTCAGACCTTTTCCAGTGCTTTCAGTCAAACTGTCAACGGCCGTGCTATCAAGGCCGGATCACCCCAGGAGACGGAGGCGGCCATCTGGAATGTTATCAAACTGCGGGAAGCGGCCCGCCGCGCGGGGCGACCGTACATCGGCATCCACAACCTGGTTACCAACGCCGAGGCCACGGATGCCACTCTGGCGGCCATGCAGCCGGCATTTGGCGTGCTGCCCAACGATGGTTTGGGCATCGCCGCCATTTCTGAGCTGAAAGTGGATTACGAGCGGTTGAAAAAAGTGGTGTTCTGCCGCCACAGCGGCCATCATACCTACGGCCTTTACGGCCCTTTGCTGGGAGGATTTGCCGGAGGGGTCGAAACCACAGCCATCATTCATGTGGCCCATCATTTTTTAGGCCTGCTGATGTATGACGCCCAGTGGCACTGCGGATTTCCCCTGCACTTGCACTATGGATGCAACAGTTCGCGGGACCTGTTGTGGCTTATCGCCGTAACCTCCCAGGCCCTAAGCCGCAATACCCATTCGCCGATTTCCGTGAGCCCATTTTCGGCCGCCGGCCCCTGCACCGATATGGTGGTGCACGAAATGTGCGCTATCTCCATTGCTGCAAGTGTTTCGGGGGCCAACCTGTTGGCTTGTGCACCGGCCCGGAATCGGCATCCGGAACGGGGTACCGGCATGGAAGCGCGTATCTGCGCCGAAGCCGGCCATTTGGTCGCTCGCCAGAGACTGACCCGCACAGAGGCCAACCGCGTTGTGAAATCGGTTTTGGGTCTATATGAAGACAAATTGGATGATGCGCCCCTGGGCTTGGGCCTGAGCGAGTGCTACGATCTTGACCGCCTGCAGCCCACCCGCGAATATGTGGAGCTGTACGAGCGCATCAAGGAACAGATGGGAAACCTGGGAATGGATTATTCTTTGCTGTAAGGCGCTTCGCCCGAGCCTGAACCTGGTGCGTCGGCCCGGTGGTTTCCTTATGAGTTCGGTACATAAAAAACGTTGTTTTGCCAGCAGCCTAACGGAATGAGCCGAGGCAGAAGGTCAGTGTCATACTGCCACCTGTTTTATGCCCGATGAGGCTCAGCGGTAATTATGAAACCCGTCCAGATAACATCGAGACTTGCCCTAGTGGCGGCTCCGCGCCATATACGTCTCCAGCCGCGCTACAAGCAGCGAACAGGGCAGGGTAAGCGCCAAATACAAAATCGTAATTGTTATCCATATTTCCATTGTCAGCAATGTACTGGTCATCAATTCGGTGCCTTGAAATGTCAGTTCCTGGATCGAGATAACCGAAACGATGGAAGAATCCTTGATCAGTGAAATAAACTGTCCGGCCAGTGGCGGCAGTATTCTCTGAAAAGCCTGTGGTAGAACAACATGCCGCATTTGCTGCCAGCGGGACAGCCCCAGCGCATATGACGCTTCCCACTGCCCCCGGCTTATGGATTGAATTCCGGAACGAACGATTTCGGTAATATAGGCACCTTCGAAAATGGCGAGAGTCAGCAGGGCGGAAAAAAAAGCAGTGATAAACTGGGGGGTCGCAAAACAAAAACTAGTGATGTTCCGCACCCAGGGCGCACTCTCCTCCAAAAAGCTGTCCAGACCCGCGGCGGGCATCACCTGATCGCCAATGAAAAAGTAAACGATATAGATAATGACAAGCGGCGGCAAGTTGCGCATGAATTCCACGTAGGTGCCGCTGGTCAACCTGAAAAAGATGATTTTGCTCGAGCGGGCAATTCCCATCACCGTCCCAAACAAAGTGGCCAATAAGATGCCCCAGAAACTGAGACGCAGGGTGTTGTAAAGCCCCCACATAATTATGTTGGAGGTCCATTGGTCATTAACCGTATCGTAGCGAAACAGAAACTGAGGAATTTTGTGCCAGGCCCACTTGTAATTGAGCCCCACATTGATGCGGTAGATGAAAAAAGCGACCAGGATACCCAGCAGGGCGAAAATAATCAGGTCAACCGGTTTGTAAGCTACTTTACGTTTATACATCTCAATCCATTGAAAAATCGGGGCCGGCAAACTAGGTTTGCCGGCCGGGTCAACGCACAAACGCGATGGGACTATTCAATCAGTGATTGCCAATCCATACTCTTCCACCAGTAGCTCACTTTTTCCTGGAAAAATCCCTTGTTGCGGGTCACAATAATCCAGTTGTTCAAATAAGCGATGGTATCGGGATCGCCTTTGGGTACACCGATGGAAATCGGCTCATTGGCCATCGACTCATCAATAAAAAACAGGGTATCGGCATACTTAATGGAGTGCTGGGCCGGCTCGGGCGCAGAGGCCACGATGGCATGGGCCTTACCGTTTAACAGCTCCTGCACCATGGGACCATTTTCGGAGAAGAGGCGCAGTTGGGCGTTGGGCAGCACACGCTTGGCAGCCGGCACGGCTGTTGTACCGTTGCGACAAAGGATGGTTACCTCGGGTTTGTTGAAATCGGCGACGGTCTTGAACCCGGCCGCCACTTCTTTATGGGCCACCATATGCATTTCTGAAAAATCGTATGGCTCGGTAAAATTGATCTTCAGTGCCCGCTGGGGCGTGCCGGTCATTCCGGCAATGATCAGATCGAATTTGCCGGTCAACAGCGACGGAATCAGTCCTTCCCACTTGGTGGGCACGAACTCGACTTTCACGCCCATGTCTTTGGCCAGCTGGGTGGCCACATCGATTTCAAAACCGATCCACTTGCCATTTTTGTCCTGCATGGCCCAGGGGACAAAGGTGGACATCCCCACTCGCATTTTTCCGGACCGGATAATTTTTTCAATGGTACTGGATTCCCGCAGCTCTTTTTTGACATCCTCTGCCGAAATGGCCATCGTTGAACACATCAAGAGGGCCACGGAAATCATCGCGATTGTAATCGAAAAACGCTTTTTCATTTTTAACTCCTATGGTTTGAGGTGAAGTTAAATACTACGGGACATTTAAATACCTGTTCATCACCTCCTTTCAACTCATGCTGGACTTTGAGGTTATTCATTCCAATTCAACAACCCGATCATGTTTAAACGCTCTTATACTCGCGTTTCCGCTCGCTTTCGTTGTCAAACAATTTTCATGCGTCTTTCCATGTAGCTCACCAGCTGAGAAAGGGACACGGTTATCAGCAGATAGACGGCGGCGATTGTAAAGTAAACTTCAAACACCAGAAAGGTCTCGGCAACAATGGCGTTGGCCTGCATGGTCATTTCATAAACTGCGATGACGCTGACCAGTGAAGAGTCCTTAATCAGCGAGATGGCCTGACCCGTAAGCGGCGGGAGAATCCGGCGAAGGGCCTGGGGTAAAATGATATCTTTGTACATGTTGAAATTGTTCAAGCCGAGGCTGTAAGCAGCTTCCCACTGGCCTCGATTGATGGAGACGATTCCGGCGCGGTAGATCTCCGAAGCGTAGGCGCCCTCAAAAAGACTTAGCGCCAGCACGGCTGCACTTAAGCGGTCAATGTTCAACACCGGCGCGACGATAAAATAAACGAAGTAAAGCTGAACCAGAAGGGGGGTATTGCGGGTGCTCTCCAGATAAAAACGTGCCACGGTGCGGGCGCCGGCTGAATTGGAAAGTCGCATAAGGGCCGTGACGAGCCCGAATATATAGGTTAACACCAGGCTGATGCCGACGATTTTTAAGGTTACCTGAAGTCCCTGTAGAATGGGGCCGGCCGTAAAACTGTTGTTTTCAAATTCATACAGATAACTGGGAATTCGGTACCACTGCCAGAAGTAGCCTTGTTTTTCGGCGCCGCTGATGACAAACCAGAAAAGACCCAGCACAATCAGCGCATAGCTTAGTATGTCAAAGGCTTTTATCCTTTTCAAAAAGTTGTAAGCCTTGGCGATCCAAGTGCCGGCAGCCGTCATGGCGTCTCCTCATTCTATAAGATCTGGCTCAAAAATAGCTTGGTCCGCTCCTCGACCGGGGCTGTAAAAAAATGTTGGGCGGTGCCGACCTCCACGATTTTGCCGTCTTCCATGAAAATAACCCGGTCGCTTACCTCCTGGGCAAATCCCATTTCATGGGTGACGCAAATCATGGTCATTCCCTCGCGGGCCAGGTCCTTCATCACGTCCAGCACCTCACCGATCATTTCCGGATCCAGCGCGCTGGTAGCCTCGTCGAATAGCATCACTTTGGGCATCATGGCCAACGCCCGTGCGATGGCCACCCGCTGCTGCTGCCCCCCGGAGAGCTGATTGGGATAATTGTCGGCTTTTTCGGTGATCCCCACTTTTTTCAGCAAATCCATGGACATGGCGGTGGCCGCTTCCCTGGATTTTTTGCGAACCCGACGCTGGGCCAGATTGACATTTTCCAGCACGGTCATGTGGGGAAACAGGTTGAACAGCTGGAAGACCATGCCGACCTCTTTGCGGATTTCCAGCCGGTTTTTTTTATTATCGTTCAGGGGGATGCCGTCGATGACAATGGTACCGCTGTCGATTTCTTCCAGCCCGTTGAGGCAGCGCAGAAAGGTCGATTTGCCTGATCCCGACGGTCCGATCACCACCAGTACCTCACCGCGTTTGACCCGGGTCGTAAAATCGACCACGGCTTTGACACCGTTGGCAAAGCTTTTGTTGATATGCTCAACGACAATGATATAATTCTCGCCATCCTTGGTCGGCATGCTCTAGCTCCTCAGCACAGGGTCATGTGACCGCCGGGAAGCGGTACGCCATCCAGTGGACGTTAAAAGACAGCATCGTGGTGACAAATTGGTACATACCGGTTACAGGTTCTTGTTCGTGGGTATGCAGGTCCATATCCATTAATTAACGGTCGTCATTATTTTGCTGGCTGCGGTGTGGTTTTTCTCTTTTCGGAATTCCCGTCGAAACGCCATTTGGATAAGAATCCATACATTTTTCCTTTGGTTTTGTCCACCGTTATTTTTACGATTTAATGCTGATGACACGTTGCAACGGCATGAATAATGCTGTATCATAGCGATCAGCCCCCGAAAGACCGTTCCGTGAACTTACCTTTTACAGCGATGCAAATATATGCCTAAAACCGGGGCGTTTGAACTATGAGCGTGCTTATCGATAAACCGGATCTGCAAATTGACGAAGTGGCGGCCGTGGCGCGCGACCGGGTAGCGGTGGATGTCAGCGACCAGGCGGTTGAGCGCATCGCAAAATCCCGTGCCCTGGTGGAACGCTGGGTAGCCGAGGAGCGCGTCATCTATGGGATTACCACGGGTTTTGGTGCCCTCAGCGACACCCGCATCAGCAAAGATCAGACCCGTGAGCTCCAGCGCAATATTTTATTGAGCCACGCTGCCGGGGTCGGTGATCCGCTGCCCGATGAGGTCGTGCGGGCCATCATGGCCGTGAGGCTGCATGATATTTCCATGGGCTATGCCGGCGTGCGGCTGGAAACCTTCCAGCAACTGCTGGCCCTGCTGAATGCGGGAATCTGCCCGGTGGTGCCGGAAAAAGGCTCGGTGGGCGCCAGCGGGGACCTGGCCCCGACCTCACACCTCTGCCTGGTGCTTATCGGGGAAGGGGAGGCTTTTTATAAAGGACGCCGGATGGCCGGGGCGGCTGCCCTGAAAAAGGCCGGTCTCAAACCCATCACCCTGGAGGCTGGCGAGGGCCTGGCGCTGGTCAACGGCACCCAGGTCATGACCGGACTCCAGGCCCTGGTGGTGCATGACGCCCGGGGCCTGGCCAAAATGGCCGATATTGCCTGTGCCATGAGCCTGGAAGTGCTGATGGGCAGCGATGCGGAATTCGATCCCAAAATCCATCTGGTGCGGCCCCACCCCGGGCAGGTGGATGCCGCCGACAATATGCGGCGGCTGACCCAGAACAGTCCCATTATAAAGTCCCACGAGGGCTGTTCGAGGGTGCAGGATGCCTACACCCTGAGGTGTTCACCCCAGATCCACGGCGCCACCCGGGATGCCATCCGTCATGTCAAACAGGTGGTTGAAATCGAAATTAACAGCACTACCACCAATCCGCTCATATTTACGGACAGCGAAGATTTCAAACTGGGCGGTAATTTTCACGGCCAGCCCCTGGCCCTGACGGCCGACTATCTTGCCATGGGCCTGGCCGAACTGGCCAATATTTCCGAAAGGCGGGTGGAGCGGCTGGTCAACCCGCAGCTGAGCGAATTGCCGCCATTTCTGGTGGTCGAAGAAGGACTCAATTCTGGATTCATGATCGCCCAGTATACGGCCGCCGCCCTGGTTTCGGAGAATAAGGTCCTGGCCCATCCGGCCAGTGTGGATTCCATCCCGACATCCGCCAACAAAGAGGACCATGTCAGTATGGGGACCATTGCCGCCCGCCAGTGCCGCGATATTATGGACAACACCGCGCATGTGATTGCGGTGGAGCTGCTTTGCGCGGCCCAGGCCGTGGACCTGGTGTCGCGGCAAAAAGGGCTGCTGCCCGGCAAGGGGACCCAGGCTGCCTGGCAGGCCATCCGGAAAAAGATTGCCTACCTGGACAGCGACCGCCAGCTTTCCCATGACATCGAGGCCATGGCGGCCATGGTGCGCTCCGGTGAAATTTTAGACGCCGTGGAAGCGGCCGTGGGAGAACTGAAATAGTAACAGGTCAGCGGTTGCTGAAACCACCTATGAAACGTCACGAAGTTAAAAAGCGAACCGCAGAATGTCGAATATCGAATGTTGAATGTTGAAGGGTGGTTTCGCTCGCGCAGCGCAGGCGCTTGCGCCGCGTGTCGCTCAGTCGTCTTTATAAAAAACAGACAGAATACATTCCTTCGACATTCATAATTCGATATTCGATATTCGCTTTTTCAAAGTTGCTTTTTGTGCATTGGGCGGGGGCTTTTTGGAGATACCTGCACGGTGCGAGGAGATTTAACCATCATGAAAGTCGTATTCGTTCAAGCGGATCGATGCCTGGGCTGCCGCAACTGTGAGCGGGTCTGCTCGTTTCACGATTCCGGCGGATTCAAGCGCAAAGACGCCAACATCTGGGTGCACATCG
>JAFDCJ010000208.1 GCA_019312835.1 Deltaproteobacteria bacterium | reverse complement strand
GATGCCATGGATCGCCAGGAATCATGCGGCCGGCATTTTAACGAAGCTTATCAAACCGAATCCCACGAGGCCAAGCGAGATGACGAGAACTTCTGCTATGCGGCGGCCTGGGAGTATACCGGCAAGGAGAAAGAACCGCAAGTTCATAAAGAAACCCTGGTGTTTGAAAATGTCGAACTATCACAAAGGAGCTACAAGTGACAAAAACGATCAATTTAACATTGAGAATATGGCGTCAAAGCGGTCCGGATGACAAAGGCCGTCTTGATACCTACCAAGCCACCGATATTTCAACCGATATGTCGTTTCTTGAAATGCTCGATGTCATCAATGAAAAATTGACGTTAAACGGCCAAGACCCGATCGCCTTTGATCATGACTGCCGGGAAGGCATCTGCGGCATGTGCGGGGCCGTGGTAAACGGACGCGCCCATGGACCGGAAAAGGGCACGACCCTTTGCCAGCTGCACATGCGTCATTTTTCAGATGGAGATACCGTGGTCGTAGAGCCTTGGCGGGCCAGGGCTTTTCCGATCATCAAAGATCTCGTCGTCGATCGCAGTGCCCTGGATATCATTGTACAGGCCGGCGGATTCATTTCTGCCAAAACCGGCGGTGCACCGGATGCCAATACCATCCCCGTCCCCCAGGCGGCCGCCGAAAAAGCAATGGACGCCGCCGCCTGCATCGGCTGCGGGGCCTGCGTGGCCGCCTGTCCCAATGCATCCGCCATGCTGTTTACAGGTGCCAAGATTTCCCATCTGGCCCTGCTGCCCCAAGGCCGCCCGGAAGCCGCCAGACGCGCCATAAATATGCTGAAAACCATGGATCGCATGGGATTTGGCAACTGCACCAATGAAAGGGAATGTGAAGCCGAGTGTCCCAAGGAGATTTCCATCGTCAATATTGCCCGGATGAATCGTGAAGTCTTGAAAGCAAGCTTTTTGTCTGACGAAAAATAAGTTGTTTTGCGAGTTGCCAGCCGCGGGGTGAGCGTTAAGGAATATCCGCAATCGATCGCACCCTAAAAACCGATATATAATGGAAAGCATATCAGTTCTTTTTGACAATTTGATTGCGCTGCTGCCCGGGGATTCCCCCGGCTTACGCGCTGCCTATAAAGTCTTTATTGCTGTTGCCGGCTGTCTGCTCATCTGGATTATCTTGAGGTGGCTGCTGTATTTTGTTGAAAGACGGTTCAAACAATCCGAATTTGTCCAATCAAATCACCGGGTGTTTCAAATTATTCGCAGGGTCCTGTTCTTGGCTCTGTTGCTAATGGTGGGCACCTATCTGCTGCGCATAACCCAAATCCCCATCCTGGAAAAAATTTTCCATGCCCTGCTCATTATCGCAATGGCATTTCCGGTTAAAAACTTCCTGGTGATAGCCATTCGATTTTTACAACATCAAATTGCCCATAAAACTGAAAATGAAGTCGATGACATCATATTTGAATTACTGAGCAGGTTTATGGGCTTTATCATATTCGCCACCGCCATTATCATTGCCCTCGACTCTCTGGGGGTCAATGTGATGCCCTTTATCGCCGGTGCCGGTGTGGCTGGCGTGGCCATTGGCTTCGCGGCCCGGGACACGCTCTCCAATCTGATTGCCGGCATACTGCTCATCATCGATCGGCCATTTGAAGTTGGCGATCGGATCGAAGTCTGGAGCGCGCCGGCCGGTTCGTCCACCTGGGGAGATGTGATCGACATCGGGCTGCGGGCAACCAAGATCAAGACAACCGACAATATTGTGATCATAATCCCCAACAACGAAATCATGCTGCGCGATATTATCAATTATACGACCATCTCAGAGCGCATACGGGTCCGCATCAACATTGGCATCGCCTTTGACGCCGACATCCAAAAAGCCAAAGACATCATCCTGCAAGTGGCAGATTCAGCGGAATGGGTGGCGAAAGACCCACCGCCCAAAGTAGTGGTGAGAAAATTTGCAGAATCGGCGGTCGATCTGCAACTGCGGGTATGGATCAAGGATGCGCGCAAACGAATGACCACAGTTTCTTACATAACCGACACGGTTAAGACCCAATTCGATGAACACGGAGTTGAGATCCCCTACCCCCGTCGGGTTGTCTATGTTAAGAAGGGTCATTTAGAGGGATAAGGTATTTAAGAAGTAAGCAAGGTTGCTAAGAGTGTAGAAGACGGTAACATTCTGCCTGGCCAGTGTTTAGTATTTTGTATTTGGTGTTTGGTGTTATGGTGAACGGCAGGTGCGGCCGGTCTATCCTGTCTTCCAAACACGAAACACTAAATACCAAACACCTCTCTAAAAGCATCCTGCCGCCAAGCCGCGGTATCCAATCACCAAAGTTGAACAAGTCTATTATTAACCAGCAAGAATCCTATCGATGGCCTCAATAAAGTTAAGCAGGTCGAAGGGCTTTGAAAAAATATTGGTATAACCCAGAGCGACGACCTCATCCAGCTTGGGGTGTTCCGGATAGCCGGTGGTAATGATCACCTTCATTTCCGACAATTCCGGCTCGTTGCTGATCGTCCGACACACTTCGAGCCCATCCATCTCGGGCATGAAGATGTCCAGAATGAGGAGATCCGGCCGGTAGGTCCCCAGCTTTATGGAGGCTTCAATGCCATTGGCAGCTTCTTCGACCAAATACAAACGATCCATGGTCAGTGCTTCAATGAGCATCTGACGGATGGCGCTATCATCATCGACAACCAGGATCTTGGGAGCCTGCCCTTTCATCACCGAGGGCAGATGAACTGTAAAGGCGGAGCCTTGCCCCGGGGTGGTTTCAAAAAAAATTTCTCCCTCATGGGCTTTAACCAGAGAATAGCTGACCGAGAGACCCAGGCCGGTACCGCCTTCAGCCTGTTTGTCGGTTACAAACGGCAGAAAAATTTTATCAGAAATGGCCTGTGAAATTCCCCGTCCGTTGTCTGCGATGCGAATATAAACCTTGCCGTCCTGGTTGCAGTAACCGGTGGTGATTTCTATCCTGCCCCGGTCGTGATCAATGGCCTGGATGGCATTGACGATGATGTTTAAAATAATTTGCTCGATGCTTTGAAGATTGCCTTCGATGTCTGGCAGGTTCTCACCCAGCTGAACATCGATTGCAACCGATGATGCCCGCAGGGTGGTTTGCGCCAATCGCAGTGCATTGTTGACGGCGTTGTTTAGCTGCAGTGGGGTTTTTTCGGCGACATTGGATTGACGGGAAAAATTTTTTAAATCCAACACCGTTTTGGCGACGCGATGAGCCGCCATTTGCATATCCGACAGAAGCTGGACAAGGTTGTCGGCCAGGAAAGCATAGTCAAAACCACCGAATTTTTGGTCCGGTGCCTGCTGCTGGCGCTCTTTTAAAACGGGCATAAAGTCGGACCATATTTTTTGCAGCAGCGGGATGTTGTACATAATCAGGTTGATGGGATTATTGATTTCATGGGCCACCCCCGCAACCAGGGTGCCCAGGGTTTCCATCTTCTGCGCCTGTTGAAGCTGCTGCTGGCTGTCGTGCAGCGCCTTTTCACACTGCCGCTGGCGGGTCTCCAGCTCTTGGATTTTCTGCTGCATGGCGTCCACCAGGCTGCCGAGCTGTTGGCGGGATTTCTCCTGATCGTCCATTGAATGGCCCATCACTCTTCAGAAAGGATTATCCTTACGTGTTTTTCCAGGGTGTGAACGGCAACGTCCGGCTGGATGCCCGGGCAGGAATCAGCCATAATCTGCCAGTTGGCTGAATCCACCAGGAGACTTTTCACAAACGGCCACCTTTTGCACATCGGGGGTTTGACGGGATGAATCTTGCAAAGTTTGTCCCAGAAAATGCAGTAGCCATCCGACCGTTGCGCCAATACGGGTTTTTGGCCGGATAACTGGCAATATTCGGCTACAAATTTGCGCGAATCAGTGCCGATATAGCGGGAAATTGCCTCAATGTCCTGGCGGGTTACGAAAGTACCACCATATCCTTTACAGCAATTGCCGCACAGGCGGCACTCAAACAGCCCATTGCCGTCAATTGGGTCAGAGGGCATGCCGGGTCTCCATGGCTCTTTTCAAGGTAACCTGGTCGACATATTTGAGATCCCCCCCCATGGGTACACCGGATGCGATTCGGGATACTTTAATTGGATGCTTTTCCAGCAGCTGGGCGATATAAGACGCCGTCGCTTCTCCCTCGACGTTGGTAGCGGTGGCCAGAACGATTTCCTGTATCTGATCTGTTTGGAGCCTGCTCATCAACTCGCGAATACGGATGTTTTCAGGACCTATCCCGTTCATGGGAGACAGTGCGCCTGATAGAACATGATACATTCCCCGAAAGGCCCCCGATTTTTCGATAGCGACCATATCAGCCGGCTGCTCGACCACACATAAAACAGATGAATCCCGCGCCGGATCACTGCATAGATGACACAGCTCATTGTCGCTGAGCGCAAAACATTTGGAACAAAATTTGACCTTATCCTTTATATCCAAAAGGCTTTGCGCCAGTTCTTCTGCTTCCCGGCGCGGTGCTCGCAGGATGTGCAGCGCCAGGCGCTCAGCGGTTTTTTCTCCGATACCCGGGAGCCTGGCAATATGTTTAATCAAATTTTGAATCGATGCGGGATAGTAGCTCATAAATTCCTCATGAATAATTTAACTGAACCAGATCATCGTCAATCAGGAAATTGGTATTTTCTTACGTTAAGCCTGGTATATTCAGTCCACCGGTCAGTTTGCCCATTTCCGAGCTGACCATTTCCTGGGCTTTGGCCAGGGCATCATTGACAGCAGCCAGCACAAGATCCTGCAGCATCTCAACATCATCCGGATCAACGACTTCGTCTTCAATCTGGATCGATACAATTTGCTGGCGGCCATTGGCGGTGACTTTGACCATACCGCCGCCCGAACTGGACTCTACCGTTTTATCGGCCAGCTCTTCTTGCAGTTTCATCATTTTGGCTTGAAGCTGCTGGGCCTGCTTCATCATGTTTCCCATGCCTTTCATGTAAAGACCTCCTTGTATAAGGGTTCAAAGGTTAAGCGTCCACCGTTCAGGGTGAATCCTTTTAATTGTGTGAAAGCGGTATTTTTCAACCTCAAAACCCTGAACCCTGAACCTTGAACCTCTGGTTTTCAAGATTTGATAACTTTAAAATCTCGCCAACAAATCTTTGGCTATCCGTTCATTATGCCTTCAGAACCTTAATGTCGACCAACTTCCCATCAAATATCTCAATTGCATCGGCTACCAGGGGATGGCGAATCGCATTTTGCTTTAGTCGACTATCTTTTTTTTTTTTTTGACTGTGCCCGCCCATCGAACTGCTGAGCGTTAATTCAATGTTTGGCTGCTTTCCATAAACCTCCGTGCAAACCTGCTTTAATATCGCCATATTATTGTCACGCTGGATCATATTGATCGTGAATCCGTTGTCTGGCACCTCTATTTCCAGGGTTTGCCCGACGGAAGTTTTCAATCTGCATTTTAACAGGTTGGCGGCCAGTGAAGGAATTTTCTGCGAAATGATCTCGCCGACCTGCTTCCATTTCTGATCCGCATTGCCGGATGACGCCTCGGCCGGGGAAAGCGCATCAGCACCCCCCCCGGACACTTCGGGCTTATCCGGGCAACCGGCGGACGTGGATTGCATCTGTGGCCCGGGTGCAGGACTTCCGGCCACATTTTTGTGCCCGGGTTCTCCGGAAGACACCTCCTGCCTGAGGGCGTCAAGTTTGTCAATCAACACATCAATAGATAAGGCCGGCTTGGTCCGCAGCAATCTGATCAAGGTCATTTCCAAGGCCAATCTGGGTTGAGGTGACAACCGGATGGCAGCTTCGGCGTGGAAAAGCATATCGAATATATGATTCAGATCCCCGACGGATACTGGTTTGGCTTGAGACACAAGCTGTTCAAATTCACCGGAAGGCAGATCGACCAGTTTGTCGATGCGATTGCCCATGGCAACGACCAGCAGATTCCGGAAGTGTTCCAACAGATCGGCATAGAGCTTTTTCATATCGTGGCCGCGATCATAGGCATCGTCAACAATATCAAGCGCCGCCTGGATATTTGCATTTAATACTGAACCGGCCAGATCAAAAATAATCTTGCGGTCAATGACGCCAAGAATATCCAGGACCTGCTCATGGGTCACCACTCCCCGGGAGCACGTCATGAGCTGGTCGAGCAGACTCAGCGCATCGCGCATGCTGCCACCCGCCTCCCGGGCAATCAGTCCGAGGCTCTCATCGGCGATTTCAAATCCCTCCTGGCGGCACAGTGACGCCATGTGGGATGTGATGGAATCCAGGCCGATGCGTCTGAAATCATAGCGCTGACAGCGAGAAAGGATGGTAATGGGAATTTTGTGCGGCTCGGTGGTGGCAAACATGAACAGCACATGGGACGGGGGTTCTTCAAGGGTCTTGAGCAATGCGTTAAAGGCCGCCATACTGAGCATGTGCACTTCATCTATGATGTAAATCTTATAGGGACTGTGGGCGGGCATGTATTTAATATTTTCACGCAACTCCCTGATCTGATCCACGCTATTGTTGGAGGCACCGTCGATCTCATACACGTCCGCGGCATGACCGGCGGTGATTTCATTGCAGGACCTGCAATCATTGCATGGTTCGGAAGTGGGTCCTTGCTCGCAATTCATGGCTTTGGCCAGTATGCGGGCGACCGTTGTTTTACCGGTTCCTCGCGGCCCGGAATACAGGATCGCGTGGGCAACCCGACCTGAAGCAATGGCGTTGGTCAACGTACGGGTAATATGAACCTGCTCGATGACCTGATCAAAAGCTTGTGGACGGTACTTGCGTGCAAGAACGAGATAGGACATAGGGAGATGCCTGAAATATAAGGTACCTAATCCGGATAAGCCGGTTGGAGCGAAGCGTCATTCCAATTACATGGGGAAATGACTATTGAATAATGACTATTGAATAATTGTGGAAGTCGCTTCGCTCCAGCATTATTATAATAAACACGATTTAGGATTTGGATAGATCCGCCGGTCTCCGGCTCGCAGAGCCTGCGGCTCGGAGAGAAGGCGGCCATTAATTATTCATTATTCATTAGTCATTATTCAATATTAAGGGTGGCGGAGAGAGAGGGATTCGAACCCTCGGTGCCGCTTTTGGCAGCACACACGATTTCCAGTCGTGCTCCTTCAGCCAGCTCGGACATCTCTCCTTTGGTTTAGTCAAATAGT
>JAFDCJ010000207.1 GCA_019312835.1 Deltaproteobacteria bacterium | reverse complement strand
TGTGAGGATCGGCCTGCCAGGGCTTCATCTACTACGAAGCTCAGAAAGGATCGCTGCTTGTCCGATGCTCTAAAACCGACACTCCGGAGGATGCGGTCCAGCTGGCTGCGGATGGCATCGGGTTCAGGTAAATGATCAGCTCTCATATATTTCCGGTTGCTACCTGTACGTAACAGTAACGTACTTCAACTATGATCGATAAACATCCTATGCATCATCCAATTACCAAAAATCCGTCCCATAATCAACTATAGATCCCAATTCCAACACCCGGAGAGGTTGAATAAGCCGTGGAAAACAGGTCGCATTACATCCAAGAGCGGTTTCCGGACAAAAAGCATCAAATTAACAGACTCATAGCGGAAAATTCCGAGTTCCTGGCGTTGTCCGAAGACTACGATATCTGTGTCACGGCATTGCGGTATTGGGCCGGATCCACTGCGCCCGAAGCCGAAACCAGGGTCATTGAGTATCATACCCTGATCAAGGAGCTTGAAGGGGAAATTTCTCTGTATTTTAACTGTATTTAGGCAATAATTAAAGGAGGTTATATGCGCTACGCACTCATAGCAATCATAACGCTGATGGTATTTTGCGGCGCCCCGGCCATGGCCCAGGATGGCGCCAAGCAGCCCGCCGAACAGGCTCAGGGCGGCGGGGACCTGCGTGCCGCCGTTCAAAATCCGGTGGGTGCGCTGATCAGCCTGCCGTTCAAGTTTACTTTCGATTACGGTGCGTCCAACGGCGAGGCGTCTTTTTTGAGTATCCAGCCGGTCATCCCATTTACGGTTGGGGATTGGAACCTGATTAATCGTCTCATCGTTCCCCTGATCGACACCGACGGCGAAATAACCGGACTGCCATCGATCCCGTCACCGGCTAGCGGTAATGGCGCGACCGGTCTCGGGGACATCAATTATTCGCTGTTCGTATCCCCTGCCAAGCCGAAGGGCGCCATCTGGGGCATCGGCCCGTCCATCACCATGCCCAGCGCTTCCGACAAAGAGCTCGGCAGCGAAAAATGGAGCACCGGACCCACCGGCGTGATCCTCTTTCAGCCCAAATGGGGAACCATCGGGGGGCTCGTTCGGCAGTTGTGGTCATTTGCCGGCGATTCGGATCGTGATGATGTCAACCAAACCTTATTTGAACCTTTTGTGAACTATAACCTTTCTGAGGGCTGGTATTTAATTTCGGACATCATCATTACCGCCAACTGGGAAGCCAGTTCCAGCAACACCTGGACGGTTCCGCTGGGAGGCGGGGTCGGCAAGCTGTTTAAAATCGGCGATCAGGCCATGAATGCCAGAACCGAAGCCTACTACAATGTCGAAAAACCCGATGGTGCCCCGGATTGGCAGTGGGGGTTTACCATCCAGTTTTTGTTCCCCAAATAAATTTGCTGCACAAATTTATGTTCGGATAGTAAGAAGGCGGCACGTAATTGTCAGGAGGTATAGTGGTCATGGACAACGGCTGCATCGAAATCGGTAACATCATGACCCCGGCCTCCGCAGAGGTTATCAGAAAGCTGACATTCATCCTCGATCAACATGCTATTTTTTATGTTGTCGATGGTGTGGGGTTTAATCAGCCACCTGATCGAGCGGCTGGCATGGCATCAATTCACCCGGGACGGGCCGGAACAGCCGTTAGATCGCAGGGTAATTTTTTTCCGAAAACCTGCAGGCTTATGGTGCCCGACCTTTATGCGCTTAATTTTATGAGTCTGCTCTGCCTGGATTCCGATGAGGCTGATTTTCTATCGACATTGATTTATGGTGAGCATCGAGAAAGCTAATATCAATTTGGGAGTCACAGAAGCGGCCACGAATCATCAGCGCATCTGACCGGTCTGTTGCTGATCGACAAAGTCCGTGCAATCTGAAAATCAATGCTTACACATGGTTGATACGATCTAATTATTCATCGACAGGCATGAATGATTCCGGCATTAACCGAGTCACCACAAAAAGGAGAATAAAATCATGAACACAACAGACAAATCCACCAAAATCTTAGCTATCGTTGCCGGCATCTTAATTTTAGGCGGGTTTTTATTCGCGGGAGCCGCTTTCGGCAAAACCGCCAAGGAAATCGATGCCAGCGCCGATGCGGCGATGGCTCGGTTTTACAAACTGGTCAAGGACGGCAAAGAGGTCGTCGCCAAGTCGAAAGGCATGCTGATTTTACCGAATGTCGCAAAAGGCGCCTTTATCGTAGGGGCTGAATACGGACAGGGGGCCATGCGAATCGGCGGCAAAACAGTGGAATATTACAGTATGGGCTCTGGCTCCGTTGGCTTCCAGTTCGGCGGGCAGTCCAAGGACATCATCATCGCTTTCATGTCCAGCGAGGCCCTGAAAGAATTCCGCAACAGCAAGGGCTGGGAAGCCGGCGTCGACGGCGGCATTACCTTGATCTCACATGGTGAAAGCGGCGGTGCCATCACGGCCATGGCAAATAATCCCATTGTCGCGTTTGTTCTTGATGTCAAAGGACTCATGGTCGATGTGTCCATGAAGGGGGCCAAATTCAACAAACTCGACATGTCAAAATAACGCCATATTGATGGCATCCTAAAAACTGGCAACTAACTGAGTGACCGGTGATTTTTCCCGGCATGCCCGCAAAGCCTGTGCCGGAGTCGATCCGGCAGCGGGCATGCAGGAAATCCGGTGCCGCCTGAAAGCGACTGCCGGATTTTCGCCTGCGCAGGAATGACGGAGATGTAATATAGGGTCTTCTCGACGCCTCGTTTAGCGCTCAATTGCAGTAAATAGAAAGGAGGATCGGAAAAATGAAGCCGAAAGTGTTTGCTTGTCTAGTGATCCTGCTGCTGGCCGTTGGCTTGTCCGTTCCGGCCGTCCAGGCAGCAGATAAGCCCAACATACTCGTCATCTGGGGTGATGACGTCGGCTACTGGAACATCAGCGCTTACAACCAGGGCATGATGGGCTACCAGACGCCCAACCTCGACTCGGTGGCGAGTCAGGGCGCGCTGTTCACCGACTGGTATGCCCAGCAGAGTTGCACCGCCGGCAGGGCGGCCTTCATCCTCGGGCAACATCCCTTCCGCACGGGACTGCTTACCATCGGGATGCCGGGATCGGAACAGGGGATCGGCGGCGACATGGTGACGCTCGCCACGCTCTTAAAGCCCCACGGCTACACCAGCGGGCAGTTCGGCAAGAATCACCTGGGCGATCAGGACCAGCACCTGCCGACGGTCCACGGATTTGATGAATTTTTCGGCAACCTGTATCATCTCAATGCCGAGGAGGAGCCGGAGGGCTACTACTACCCGAAGGATCCCGAGTTCCGTAAGCAGTTCGGCCCGCGCGGCGTGATCCACAGCTGGGCTGACGGCAAGGGCGGCCAGAAAATCGAGGACACCGGGCCCATGACGCGCAAGCGCATGGAGACGGCGGACGACGAGTTCACCGACGCGGCCATCGACTTCATAGAGCGGGCCCACAAAGCCAAAAAACCATTCTTCACCTGGGTGACCACGACGCGCATGCACGTCTGGACCCACCTCACGAAGGAATGGCAAGGCAAGAGCGGCATTGGCCACTATGCCGACGGCATGCTCGAGCACGATGACGACGTCGGCCGTATCCTCGCCAAGCTCAAGGAACTAGGCATCGATGACAATACCATTGTCTTTTATTCCACTGACAACGGTGCTGAAACCTTCACCTGGCCCGACGGCGGCACCATTCCCTTTCACGGTGAGAAGGGCACAACCTGGGAGGGCGGATTTCGCGTACCCGCTTTCATCAAGTGGCCCGGTGTCATCAAGCCGGGAACCAAGCTCAACGGCATCGCCTCACACGAGGATATGATCCCCACCCTGCTGGCGGCTGTCGGAGAGCCGGATATCAAGGAAAAGCTCAAAAAAGGGCTTAGCATTGACGGCAAGAAATACAAGGTCCATCTCGACGGCTACAATCTACTGCCCTGGTTCAAGGGCGAGGTCGAAAATTCACCCCGCAAGGAGATCATGTATTTTGACCAGGTCGGCAACCTCAATGCCATCCGCTACAACAACTGGAAACTCCACTTTGCCATTCTCGAAGGGAACATCGCCTCCGCCGTTCGTGTCCAGACGGCATGGCCCAAGGTCATCAACTTAAGGGCCGACCCCTTTGAAAGGGCCTGGCACGAGTCGGAGATGTACCTGCGCTGGATGGCAGAGAACATGTGGCTCTTCGTCCCCGCCCAGGTTTTCACCAGGCAGTGGTTGGAGACCTTCAAGGAGTTCCCGCCGCAGGGCGGCACCACGCTGGGAATCGATGGTGTCGTCAAACAGCTTGAGAATCCGGCCGCCCGGCAGTAGATCTGATTAGAAGTGAAAACCGGTCTTTACCGAACGACCCGCAAGACCTTTGGTGTCTGATCTGGGCAGCATGCTAGCCTTATGGCGGGGTGATTACCCGCCATAAGGCGTTGCATCATCTATGGCGCTTACACCGATAGCGTATTTGTGAAAAAAACATAACAATCTAATTGGATGTTTTATAATCAATCGGGACTCAAGGAGGTCAATTTGATGAAAAATATGCGTTCTTTTTCAAGCGCAGTCATTTGCCTTCTCGCCTTGTTCCTGCTGCTGCTGGTTCCGGTGGCTGGAGCCCAGGAATCGGAGGACGCTGAAGACCAGGGGATCTCTGAGGAAAGGATCGAAGCTGAGCAAGATATGCTGGAAAATAAAATCGCCGATTTAGAGGAAAAACCCCTTGAGTATTTCGGATCCCAAAAAAACAAGCGCACTCGCGTCGGTTTTTACAAATATCGCCTGGAGCTTCTCTTGAAGGATCCGGAGACGTATTTTGCGGAGCCTGAAGAGTATCAGGGCAACGTTAAAACGCCCGAAGACTAGCAGTGGTTTCAGAACCCCATCTTCCCGCCAGAGAACGGCGGGATTTCGCGTCTAATTTTCAGATAGGGGTGCTCAAAACGCACGAATACCGCGTTGCGCCAAACGCGGATTACAACCGCAACGATTTAAGCAGGGATGTGCTCTTTTATTGCCGGCTTCTATCCGGGAATCCAAGCCACCCGATTTGCGGGTTGCTGTTAACCCAAAAGGAAATCGCGGCTGGAAAGCCGCTCCCACTGGCCATTTTGGGAATATAGCTGAAACTGTCTTATTATGTTAATCAGGTGTGTGAGCGGCTTTCCAGCCGCGATTTGTACGCTCCGCTCTAAAACCAAATCGATCCGCCTCCGGCGGATCTTTGGACGTGATCTGGGGTTTTGAATCCACTTTTAAGCGCGTTTTGGAAAACAGTGAGGTGATTTTCTGATGAAACAATTAACGGAGTTTTTAAAGACAACAGCGATGGGTGGCCTCTTTATACTGCTGCCGATACTGCTTCTGTATCTTTTGCTGGCTGAGGCCCTGGGTTTGATCGTGGCGCTGGCCACTCCCATCGCCGACCTATTTCCGGCGGAAACCTTCGGCCAGGTTGAGTTTCCGGCCATCGTCGGTCTAATCCTGATTCTGGGCGTTTCATTTGTAATCGGGCTTGGGCTGCGTGCCAGAATAGCCAGAAGATCGGGACGCTGGTTCGAGCGCACCGTGTTGGATCGCCTCCCGGCTTACAACGCGCTTAAAAATCTGACCACGGGTTTTACCGAAGCATGCCGGGACGGCGGCTTCAAAGCAGCTGTGCTCATTTCCCCGGACGGAGAGCAGGAGATTGTATACGTGATAGAGGATCACGGCAACGGCAACTTGACCGTTCTGGTGCCCTGGGCACCCGCTGCTTTTTCAGGTTCTGTAAAAATAATTGATAAAGATCGGATAAAAATCCTGAAGGCCAATCTCGGGGACGTATCGCGGGCGCTGGGCCACTGGGGCATGGGTGTTCGCGAGCTGTTGGCCGACAAAGAAGAGTAGAAAAGTAACCCCCGATTCCCAAATACGACATCGCTCACCAGGTGGCTACGGTGCCAAAAGCAAGGCTAGATGCCTATGAAAGCAAAATCAATGCTCTCCTGAATTGTGAGCCGGCGCGAAGAATACCGCTCGTTCGGTGGCATGGCGCACCGGCCGCCATTCGGCAGGCTCCGCTCCGCACCCTCTGGACTCAAATCTGACGCATGGAGGCATTGTCATGGAGAGACAATCCTATTTGCACATTTCGACCTGCCGTGTTGTGCTGAGGACCTGTCTGCTGGTTTCGATTTTCCTGGCTTTTGTTGGGTGTGCCCAGTTTCAGCACCAGGTGCCTGAGATACTTCCGTTTATGGATCGGTCCCAGACCGAAACCGACGGTGATGTGCGCGTAACCGTCGCGGTTCCCAGTGCTGAAGAAAGCCGGCAAATATTCGGTCTCCCCCTGGCTGAAAAAAACATCCAGCCGGTATGGCTGGAGATAGAAAATAACAGCGACACCGCGTTTTTCCTCTACTACATTGCCATGGATCCGGATATTTATTCATCCGGAGAAGTTGCCTGGAAGTTCCAATCCAGTACCTATACCAAAGATGCCAAGAAAAACATCTACAGCATCATCCGGGATAACGAAATCGAATGGTATTTCAAACCCGGCACCACGACATCGGGATTTGTCTACACCAACCTGAAGATGGGAACCAAGGCGGTGGTGGTGCGGCTTTTTGCCGAGAAAAATGTCAAAGAGCTTGCCTTTTTTATCGAAGTGCCCGGCCTGCAGGCCGACCATCACCAGCTGGATCCATATACCCTTTATGCCGAAAAGGACATGATCGACCTGGACGATAACGGTTTGCGTCAGGCGCTTGAAAACCTGCCCTGCTGCATGACCAACAAGGATGGCAGCGGCAGGAGTGATCCGCTCAATATCATTGTCATCGGTCCCGAGGAAGAGATATGGCCGGCCTTCATTGTCCGCGGATGGGATGAATCCGAGGTCATCTACGGGACCTCACTGGGCAAAACCATTGCCTCATCGCTATTCGGCAGGCGCTACCGCTACTCACCCATGAGCGCGCTGTACCTCTATGGCCGAGCTCAGGACGTCGGGCTTCAAAAAGCGCGCCAAACGGTTGACGAGCGCAATCACCTGCGCCTGTGGCTAAGCCCCATGCGCTACAGGGGGATGCCGGTGTACGTCGGTCAGATCAGCCGCGACATCGGGGTGAAGCTGACCACCAAGTCACCGATCCTGACCACCCATGAAATCGATCCCGATGTGGATGAGGCCCTGGACTACCTTATCCAGGATTTGCTGGAGTCCCAGAAGGTGGCCAAAATAGGGTTTGTGGCGGGTGTCGTTGCGGCCACACCTGACAATCCCCGCTACAACCTGACCGATTCGCCTTACTGGACCGACGGCCTGCGGGTGGTGTTCGTCATCAGCGAGGAGCCGACCGCCCTCAATGAAATCGAGTTTTTGGACTGGGAGCGTTTATATCAAAAGTATGAATAATGCTTTCTGATATCAAGGGTATGTGTCGGTCGCAATTTGGGTTTAACGCCATTGAGCCAAAAGTCTTACTTTCACCCGGAGGGAAAGTTATGCAAATGCAGAGTTTGTTTACGGGGCCAAAAGAGAAAAAGACAGGCCTGGGATGCTGCGTTCTGATTGTCGCGTTGATGTTTCTAATAGCGGGCTGTGCCGCCCAGGGGGCCAAGCGCGTTCCGGCGGACCGCTTCGATTACAACGCCGCCATTGCCCGATCCACCCGGGAACAGATGCTGATCAACATCGTTCGCAGTCGTTACCTGGAGGTGCCGGTTTTTTTGACCGTCAGTTCAGTCCTGACCCAGTACGAATATGACCGCAGCCTGGGCCTGGGAGGCGTCCTTGAATCCGGCAACGACGCCATAGACGCGCTCAGTGGAGATACGAACCTCAGATTCTCGGAGCGTCCGACCATTACGTACCTTCCCGTCGAAGGACAGGAATTCTCGGCCCATCTGCTTGCGGAAATCCCCTCTGAATTGATCTTCGCCGCCGCTCAGTCCGGCTGGCCGATTGACATCTTCATGCGTATCGGCATACAGCGAATCGGAGCGCTGGAAAATATGTCGTTTGGAGAGATTCCCGCCACCGGTTACGGGGAGACGCAAACCCGGTCTGCAACCGAGCTCGAGAAACTGAAACGTTTTGAAAGAATGATTGAGCTGATTTTTACCCTCAGCGATCGGGAGGTAATTGAAGTTATTCATGTTGAAGCGAATGAAAAATCCGAAACCTATCTGGTAATTGTTGACGACGTTCCCGAAGATTTACGTTCCGAACTCAACGAGTTGCGTCAGCTCATCGGTTTAGCAAATCGAAGCCGCTTTCGCATAACCGAGCGGGTCATCAATTTAAAAGACGATGAACTGTCTATCCAAACCCGTTCTATCATGGCGATGATGGAATTTATGGCGAGGGGTGTTGAAGTGCCTCGCGAACACCTTCAAGGGGGCCGGGTCGTCGATTACGGGCTGCAAGACAGTAACGGTGAATTGATGAAGGGGCTGATTCCTTTTAAAATGCGGTCGAGCAAAGACCGCCCGGAAAATGCATTTGCAGCTGTCCGTTTCCATGACTACTGGTACTATATTGACCACAATGATATCACCAGCAAACGGGCCCTGAGCCTCATTATTATACTGTTCCGGCTTCAGGCGCCCACGCCAGCCGGCGCTGCACCCATTTTGACCCTCCCAACGGGTTGATTAAGATGATGTCATCATTTAACAGTGAGAAAACAAGCGTGAAAACAGCCGGTCAAACCTTGCTCAGGGTGATCTTCATTATTTTAATCCTGAATGGAAACCTCTTTGCTGTCCGGGCCCAGGTTGAGTCCCAGGCTTTGCCGCAACCCATGAAAAAGGAAATTCCCACCATCACACTCAGTAATCTTTCACCGCCCTACCTGGATTATGATTATCTGAAGGGGCATCGGGGCTTTCCTTTTCAGGCGGAAGCCGTTTCCTTTAATCTGATTAATGCCTGGTGGCTGGCGGAAATTTCCACCCTGGTGTATGCCGATGATGACTTTGTCCGTAGCCGATTCCGGCGGGCCGGCTTGCCGCAAGTCCGGTTTTTTGACAGACAAAGCACGCAGTGCTATGTGGCCAGTAACGACCGCTTCGCGATTGTCGCCTTCAGGGGCAGCGAGATATGGAAAAAAAAAGGAAAATTTGATTTGACCAAGGTTATGGCCGATTTAAAGGCCGATGTGGATATCCGTTTGACGGATTGGCCTTCGGGCGGCAAGGTCCATCGCGGATTCAGGGATGCCCTGGCGGAAGTGTGGCCTGATCTGTTGCCTTATATCGCGCAACTCGATCGCCGGGGATGCAAAATATGGATAACCGGGCACAGCCTGGGTGCTGCCCTTGCAACCCTGTGTGGCAGCCGCTATGGCAGTGTGCAGGGCGTCTACACCTTTGGCTCTCCCCGGGTGGGCAATGACGGCTTTAAGGAAAAACTGGATGTTCAAATTTATCGGGTTGTCAACAGCGACGACATTGTGACCCGGGTTCCGCCGCCGGGCGTCTACGTTCATGTCGGCGAACTGAAGTACATTGATGGTGACGGAATCATAAAAGACCGCATAACTGACAGCGAAAGCCCTGAGAGCTGGCCGACGGATCAGACTTCCGATCAAGGCGACGCCACAACGCAGACGAATAAATCCTTCGGAGGTTTTGTCCCGGCGCCGTTTAGAGATCACGTGCCGCTGTTGTACGCTATCCACCTCTGGAATAATATCATAGACGATCAGAGATAAGATGTCTTGCGGCGAACCGGTTAGTCTCTGGCTTATTTGGCGAAACCCTTTGTGCTCAGATCCATAGCTCAGCCTTTAAAAAGAGAATTTAAGTCAAATGAAACTGATTAAATATGTAATCGTGTTGTCGCTGATCGCCCTGGTGGGCGCCTGCGCCGCCCCGCCGCAGGAGTTGCCGGAGCCTGAACCCGGCTATGCGCTGGCACCGGCAAAAGACGGCCCCTTTGCCGATCTCGAAGCGGCGTTCAGCGAAACGCACGGCAACCGAAAATCGGGTTTTTTGCTGCTGGACAACAATGCTGAATCTTTGCGTCAGCGGCTAATGCTGATCGATGAGGCACGCTATTCTCTGGATATCCAGTATTATCTCTGGTATGCCGACGACAGCGGCGAGCTGGTGTTTAAACGCGTTATGGATGCGGCCAGGCGTGGCGTGCGGGTGCGGCTGATTGCCGATGATATACTCCTGCTATCCGAGGATCAAAACATCGCCGCGATTGATGCCCATCCAAATGTCGAAGTCCGTCTCTTCAATCCCTGGCGACAATATTCCGCGCGTGGAAATCAGAAAACGACTCGGACGCTCGAGCGGTTTAATTATCGGATGCACAATAAATTGATGGTGGCCGACAACCGCATTGCCATCCTGGGAGGCCGCAATCTTGGAGATGAATATTTTGGATTAAACCGGACCTTTAATTTTCTGGATATCGATGTTCTGGGTGTCGGTCCGATGGCGCGCGCGTCTTCCGAGCTCTTCGATCATTTCTGGAACAGTCCCCTGGTTGTATCTGCCGCTGCTTTTGGTCACGATCGACCCGGTGAATCACCGCAAGAAATGGTGTATGCAGACCTGGAACGCTTAAAAAATTCCGAGCGTTTGCAATATTTCCCAATTGAGAAGCAGAACTGGGACGCTGCTCTCCAGACCCTCGCCAAACGCCTTCTTCCCGGCACCAGTGAAGTGGTTTACGATACCCTGGGAAAAGATAGCATTTCCCAGGATATGGCCACCATCATACCGGAATTCAGCAAAACTGCACAGCATGAGCTGTTGATTCTCAATGCGTATGTAATTCCAAATGAGCAGATGCTGAATGCCGCCCGTGATCTGATTGAAAAAGGCGTAAAAATCAGAATCCTGACCAATTCTCTGGCCTCTCAGGATGTGCCGGCCGTCAATAGCCACTATGGGCCCTGGCGTATACCGATCTTGAATGCCGGAATCGAGCTTTACGAACTTCGCCCGGATGCAGCAGTTAAGCAACGGGAGGACACAACACCGGTGGTGTCGGGGTTCGTCGGCCTGCATTCAAAAGCTTCGGTTGTCGACCGTTCCCGGGTTTACATCGGATCGTTCAATCTGGATCCTCGTGCCAGAGATTTTAATACCGAAATGGGCGCCCTCATCAATAGTTCTGGACTGGCCGGGGAGTTGGCACAACTGGCCGAAGAATTGATGCAGCCTGAAAACAGCTGGCAGGTCAAGCTCGATGATCAAGGCAATCTCATCTGGCAGTCCGGCAATGATATTCGGACCAGACAACCGGCCCAGAGTTTCTGGCAGCGGGTCATGGAT
>JAFDCJ010000206.1 GCA_019312835.1 Deltaproteobacteria bacterium | reverse complement strand
TGTGCCAGTCGATATACACCGGTCGGGGCCGCAACAAGCGGGGCTCGGTTTGCAAATCCCGGCAGATCAGGTCGGCCAGCCGGAGCTTTTTGGAATATCTAGGGGTGCGGTTTGAATAGGGGATGTGACGGATGGTCAGGATGCGGTCCATAATGCCCTCATCCAGGGTCTCCAGGACCTGGACCAGGGTGGCGTAGGCCGGATTTTTGTGAATCCCGGGTTTTTCCAACGAGATGATGCTGTATCCCTGCTTGTAATTGGTCAAATTTACCACCCGCGAGGTGCCGGGGATAATACGCTGATCCCTTGAACTCATTTCAGCCAGCGAGGGGTAGAATTGGGGCTCGGGAAACGTCCGGTTCAACCGCCGGGCCAGCGCTTCATAGGTGGTGGCGTAATTGCCCCCCGGGTTCCAGACGGACCAATTGGACGTCTGCGCGTTGGCAAGCCCGTTTATCTGGGCGTTGATCTCGCCGGCGGTGTACCAGAAGCCCTGGATCCAGGGGCGAACGACTTTATCCGTGCGTTTCCGGATTCGCTTCAGGCTCATTTCCATAATCTCAAGCGGATAGTCCTGCGGCTTTTGCCGGCCTAAAAAGCCCGGCGGGAAATGAGATGGGTACAGCATGGGACAGATCACATCCACATGGGGGGCAATGGCTTCGACCACCTGGCCGATGCCGAAATCGTCCGTTTTCCAGGCCACCAGTCCGAACAAATCCACCGAGATGGTGACACCCAAAGGATGCAGCCTGGCATAGGCAGATTCGAGAAACCTGCCGATACACCGGGTTTTTGTTAAATCTTCGGGTCTTGATGGATAGTAGGCACTGGCAAGGTCGCCGTCACTCGGAAAGCGGACGTAATCAAATTGAATTTCGTCAAATCCAAGAGTTGCCAGTTCGCGGGCCAAAGCGATATTATACTCCCAGACCCGTTGATTGTAAGGGTTGGACCAGGCCAGGCCGTTTTTGTCTAACCAGGGCCCATCGGAGCGGATATCCAAGATTCCCATTTCCGGACGTTGGGTGGCCAGCCGGTGGTCAGCGAAGAGATCCAGTTTGGCAATGGTCCAAAATCCCCGGGCCTTGAGCTTTTTCAGCACGGGCTCCACCCGCCCGTTGGCGGCAACGGCGCCTATTTCCACCGCCAGAGCATTGTGAGATTTCCATCGAATCCGGCCGCGGGGATCTTTAACATGCAATACGGCGGCGTTTATGCCGGACAACTGGGCGTAGTGGATAAACTCGCTGATTTTGCGCTCGGTAAAGCAATGCGAGGGCAGGTACAGCGCCTTGATGTTGCCGGGCGTGGCGGCCGGGCCGGCGCCGGGAAAAAAAATAAGCACCGCCACAATGAGAACACCCATTTTTAGTCGATATCTGCTCATTACCATCTTTATCACCTTGAGTCAGGACGATGTGCCTGAGACAACTCCCCATAAAATCTATCGGTGATATCGTTGAAATCTTGAGCCGGAAGTATCAGAAATAAGAAAGGCTGTAGGAGTCGTTACGGGATAGGAAGTGTTAATGAAAGGGAGCTAATCAGAAGCACCGGTTGTCAGCGGGATAGCCCGCAGGCTGGTGTCATCGTATCGTGTCGCAGGAATATTTTATAAATCACATAGGGGTCGGGAAGTTTTTTGCGAGTAATCCGCTCCATTCAACTGCTTCACACGGTTTGCACCGGTCAACTTGAAGCCCGTCTATAGGGGCTGACCACGGCCTCCACCACTTCTTTGAGTTGGGTGCCTTCGCCGATCTCAGAATCATTGGCGGCGGTATCTTCCTGATTCAGCTGGGGGGGAGCAAAGAGTCTTTCTATAATGCGTATGATGAGTCTGTTCCGCTCCGCTTTACCGGCCTCGTCCGGATGCAGGCGGTCATTAATCAGCAGGGCCCTGGCGAGGTTTTCGTAGTATGTGACCCGTTCGGCGGTCTTAAAATAGGTCGAAGATTGCCGGGCTTCCTGTTTCAGGATTCCCCGCGCGGCGGCCAGAAACAGAAATCCAAAAGACAGGCCCGAAAATAAAATACGCCATTCTTTTGTAAACGAAACCGATTCTTTGCCCGGCACCATACCGGTTTTATTTTTCAATTCCACCAGATGCGTCACGACTTCATCATTGAGCGGTTCCATCTGCCAGTAAATAACCGCCGACCCGAACGGTGCAAAAACCGAAAGAACCATTAAAAAGCTTCCGATGATAAACAACCGGGCGGATCGACCCTGGGCAATGGACATGGCGACCTCCTCGCGCAGACTGGCCACCTTTAACACGGCTTCGACGAATTCAACCATTCCGGTTATGTCCTTGAGCGTGCTTTTGCCTCTTTCCAATTCTTTGGTCTTTTCTTTGATTTTTAAATTCATTCTGTAAACGGTGAAAGATACAGAAACGATCAGGGCGAGCAGGGTAGACAGCACGATCGCCAACCAGTATTTTTCAACCAACAGCGATATCTTGCCCTGCAAGGTACCCAGATTGCGGGGCAGGGGATAACCCTGCGGCCATTTGGTATTGGCATCATAGTAAACACCGTCACCCCAGATGGCTTCTGACGGTCTGAGACTTTGCGACAGGTCGGCTCTTTTAATTTTGGCCCGGCTGAAGATCGCGCCACTGAGATTGGCTCCCGTGAAGTTCACGCGGCCGAGATCCGTCCTGCTAAAGTCGGCGGCATTGAGGTCGGCACCGGTTAAATTGGCCCGGCTGAGATCGGCCCGGCTGAGGTTGGCCCAGCTCAGATCGGCACCAGTGAGGTCCGCCCAGGAAAGATCGGCATGGCCCAGGTTTGCTTCAGATAGATTGGCCCCTTTTAAGTTAACGCGACTGAGGTTGGCATTTTCCAGCTTCGTGCGCTTCAAATTTGAGTTGCTCAGATCGGCCTGGATAAATTCGGCCCCCTGCAGGTCCACCCTGCTGAAATCCACGCCTCTAAGATCAGCCTGGCTAAAATCTGCGATGGCACCGTTTGGGTTCTTTTTGAGATAGTCTAAATGCCGGCTTAAAATTAGACTTAATTGATCCGGATGGATTTCTTTTTTGGGAACGGAGGCTTTTTTTACCGGCGTTGCGGCTTCCGGTTGTTGGGCCGGGACTGCCGCCGGTAGCAAAAAAGCGGTAAAAAAAGACAGGAGAAAAAATATTTTGAACTTCAGGATTTGAACAGCCATTTTGGATACCGGTCCTTGTATCATCGATTTGATTTCTGCGAAAAGGGTCTTGAATTAAAAAGGTAATGCGGTCGCGGGCAGATGGCAAGTTATTCCGCGCTGGCGACATGGCGATTTTACCGGCGCAGGTTGCTTTTTGAAACCCGGCCATTATCTTATGATCATATTCTGATTATATGATACCCCGGATCCGCCAGGCACCGAAGCGGTTAAAACAGCGGAGCTAGTCATTCACTTATCTGTCAGTGGAGAAAAAGAAAATGATATCCAAAGCAAGGGCAGTTGTCCTTATTATTATTGTAGGTCTCCTGGGGGGGCTTGCCCCCTGGGCCGCAGCCCAACCTTCGCGGTCCGGCGCTGATAGATCTGCAGTTCATTGGGAAAGTCTGGCATTTAAATCCAGCGCCTTTCTGGGCAGCGTCCAAACCCGGGTGACGCTCGAGGAATTACCTGCTGATGAGGTCGGCGGCATACTGATCGCAAGCCCGCAGGAAGAAAGTGTGAAGCCTTCCGGACCCCGGGTATTTCACTTAACCGTTAATTCCGCCATCGATCCTCTGATCGGCTCTGATGAGCTGTTGGTTACGCGGGTCTGGTTCTCACCGCAGGCCTCAGCGGCTTTACAGCGTGTCCGGCTGCGCAAGGGCAAGGAGCTGTGGGAAAAAACCTACCGCTGGACCGCCAGCGGCGTCTACCGGCTGCGGATCCGGCCGCAAGACGCCGACGAAGAAAATCTGCCCGTGAAGCGTTGGACCGACCGGCAGAACTCATTTTATCCCTATGACTTGCAGCAAAGCGAATGTTCGTCTGTTTCGGACCCTTCCGTGCTGCTCTATGTTGCCTCGACGGCCGGCCTGGCGGTCGGAGACGATCCGCGCCGTCTGTGCGCCTTTAACAAAAAGCAGTTGCACCTCGTGCAGTTTCAGGCGGAGAAAAGTCAGCTTCTGAAGGTCAACTACCTCGAGAAGACGCCGGACGGTGAAACCCGGCGCCAGGGAGAAGCTGAAGTTCTGAAAGTCTCCTTCACAACGCGTTCATTGTTTCCCGATGAGGCCGGTGCGGAACCATTTTCTTTTTTAGGGCTGAAAGGGGATTTTCATATTTTCATTGAGAAAATTTCGCGAATCCCGGTTCAGATCGGCGGCAAGATTCCAGGGTTTGGCAAAGTGGCTATCAAGTTGGAGCAAGCGCTGGTAAGGCCTGGGAAAAAATAGAAGCTCTTTCGCATAAGATTGGAGCGGTTTTTCAAGCCAGAACAGACACGGGATGTCAATGGCCCCCGGCGGTTAAGAAGGACGCTCTATCTGGGCAGACATGATTGAACGGACGAATGCTGCAAAAGCAGGCGCGCTGTCCTGTATTTTGTGGCTCATGGCGTGCTTAAAGTATTTTTCGTTTGATGGGTTGACCACGCCATAAATCGACGTGTTAAAAATTCTGTAACAGAATTCCACCAGCGCATCAATCGGATCGTCCTGGGGCTCTGACAGAAATTTGCCCAGGCTCGTTGAGTCCTGTATATCGTCTATGTGCACGGAGCCGGGCATTCCTCTGTACCACGGGTCGCCGAAAACCAGCACCGGCTTGCCCCTGGCGATGGCCTCGACACCGACCGTGCCCGTAATCGTGGCAACGAAAAGGCTGTTGTCGATTAATTCAAAGGCGTCATAGCCGGTACCGACAAAACATATTCCGTCGATTGATCTCAGGTTGCGGTAGTAGTCACTATTCCGGGCGCAGCCGCCGTTGCGATTGGCCCAGAACTGGGCCGGGTGTTCCTTGATATAAATGGCCACATCATTATCGAGGATCGATCTTAATTTGACCAGGGCCTGAAACTGGTCATAATACTCGCCGCCTTCCGGATTGGTGGTCCTTTCAGGCTGGTAGTGCAGGGGGAAGTAAACGTATGTTCCCTTATCGGTGTCCACCGTTTGGACGTATTGGTAGTAAGCGCGCCTTATCCGGGCTTCCTTGGCGGCCAGCCTTTTTTTGAGTTTCCACTCCCAGCGGCTCATCGCCTGGCAGCCGTCGATACAATTTTTAACCATGTAGGTGGGATTCACATTCGGCCGATACGTCTTTTGGGCGGCTTCTTTTAAATACCGGTAAATCAGCTTGACGAAATACTTGATCAGGCTGCGTTCTTTTTTAATGGTATATTTCGTGGCGGCCTCGGTATAGTCTTGGCCCAGGCCCCTGATCCAGTTGGCAATCTCCTCTCTTTCGACCCTGACGTCATTTCCGGCCGCATCAGCACGCACACCGTCGATTTTGGGCGTAACCACCGGGAAAACGCTCGGACCGGATGAAAATTCGATGGTGGTAATTTTTTTTAAACGACACAGGCGGTAGAGGATAAATTGGGCCGGTGAATGGGCGGCCTCGGAAAAAAGCGCGAAGTCCGGATTCTTCCTGTCCAGCAGGTCGATAAAATACAGGACCAGGGCGTAAAAGGTCTGCTTGCGGGTTTCAAAGCTATACCGCTCCAGAGGATCCTGACGATTCATCATGTCTAACGCCTTGATCATCAGGCGGTCAAAAAAGGGCTTGTTTTCAGCATAGGTGGTGAAAACGACCGGTTTGTAGGGACCGCCGTCAACCCGGCCCAGGTTGGTCCGGTAAAAATCAAGGACCGTGCAGGCGGCGAAATTGTCGGCTGCAAACGAATCATGGACGGGATCTCCCAGCCAGATGCAGGGGGAAAATCCATAGCCGTTGAGCTCCAGGGCAACCGCGGCCCAGGTGGCTCTGCCGGCCGGGCAGTACACATATTTCATAATGACGACTCCTGGTAGTAATTAAATAGCCGGGTGTTAATGAGTTTTATCACTTAACCCCTTTCAGCGACCGGAATAAATGATCGTCTGCAGAATCCGCGCACTGTCTGAATGGATTAGGGATCGTTGCTAAAGAACAGGGTATGGCAACCGATTGCCAATGGCACAGCGGATCAAATTTGAACATAGCCAATTGTCATAGTATCCTTGCGCTGTTCTTTTGCTACGAGCCCTTATCCATGAGTTTGCGCGGGTTTTGCAGGCGATTATTCATGCAGCGGTTTACTCAACCCCCCCGAATGATCAAATAACCAACTTCGGCAGCGTTTCAAGCCGCCCGGATTCTGAAGATGTACTCGGCAACCTGCTCCGTTTTAATGGCGGTGGTGTCGCCCAGGACCTTCTGGATCCTGGCGATACGCTCGTTGAGCTCCTGCAGGGTCAATCCGGGATAGCGATGCCGCTGGAATTCCGGCCGGTATTTGGAATCGGGCAGGTGCGATTTGTACCACTTGACCAGACGGCGCCAGTTGGCTTTGTAGCTGCCTGCCAGGCGGTCCAGAACCGGCGGCTGCGGCAGCTGGGACCGGCCTGCCATAATTGTCTCCAGGGTGTCGACGATCCGCTCGCAGGCCAGCGGACCCTGCCGGGCTTCCAGATAGTAATCCATCATTTCATTACGCTCGTCGCCATCCGGCGCCCCCAGCCGGCCGCTGAAGATAGATGCCAGCGTTTCCCGCAGCTGCTCGAAATCGAAGCACCGGTGGCTCACGGTGTTGGGCAAACGGTAGTATCCCATGTCATAGTACTCATCGCGGGAGGCCATGAAGGTCACCGCGGGAACCTGCATGATATAGGCTTCGACCCCGGTGGTGCAGCTGTTGTGAACCAGTGCCCTGGCGGCCATAAGCCACGGGATGACATTGCCCTCGTTGGTGACCTTCACCCGGGCGCATCCCGCGGCGATGTCGTGATAAACTTGCGGATTCTCGGTCGGGTGGGGCCTGACAACCACGGTAAAGTCCGGAAAGGCCTGCTCCAGGGCCGGGATGACCGCCTTGATATCCTCGAAGACCGCCTGCTTGAAATTCCGCAGGCCTTCGGCGTACGCGCGGCTCATTCCGGTGGCCCCGCGCCCGAAGGGCGGCGGCTCGCCGGGATTTTTGGGCGGTAGAAATAAATTCAGGCCTGGCACAAACGCATTGACGTTGCTGAAATTGGTATTGACGAGGATAAAGTCGCCGTAGCGTTTGCGCAGGGCGGCGGCCTCTTCTTCAAAATAGGGATGCAGCTCGGTGCGCAACAGGTCGCCGCGCGGATTACCGGTGATATGGATGGGTGTCCGTTCGGAAAGATGGGGGTATTCACCCCACAGTTCGGCGTTTTCCCGGCCCCAGGCGAACAGGTGGGACACGTATTGGATGGCTTCCGCCGACAGCCGGCGGGTAAAATAGGTCTCCGGCTGCATGTGGACCAATGCTTCCTCGTCCCACACGGCGATTTCATGGCCCAGTTTGCGCATGATGCGAAACATCTTGATACTGCGGGCGGTCATGCTTTTCGACAGGTATATGCTGCCGGGAAACGAGGCGATGCGAAAGTCGATCTCCAGGCGGGAGCCGATGATCGACGCAATACCGCGACGAGCGGCAACACAGGCAAGGAGAAGCTTGGGATCGAGTTCCCGCACCTGGTTTTCAACCGGAATGATGATGGGTATTTTTTGCATATTATGCGTTGCCCTCTGTCAATCCCGCGCAGCGGAGGGTGCTGCAATTCTATAAGCTCCAAATATTTCCGAATCGTCATTCCGGGCTTGATCCGGAATCCAGCGCTTCTTCAACTCCTTACACAACTGGATGCCGGATCAAGTCCGGCATGACGGTCAGAAGATGGACGTTTTTCTGAACGATGACGCCGTCCGCCTCCGCGGGCATGACGGGAGAAACTCCCCGATTGCTCAGCTAATTTTCTGTTAAACCCTGCGCCAGCATGAATTCCGCCAGTTTGAAGTCCAGCTCGGTGTCGATGTTGACCAGCAGGTCCTCGATGATCACCGCAGAGGTTCTGGCGCCCTTGATGGCCTGGTGGTCGGCGACCAGCTTCCGCACCATCACGTATGCCACGCCGTTGCGGTGATAGACCGGTGTGAG
>JAFDCJ010000205.1 GCA_019312835.1 Deltaproteobacteria bacterium | reverse complement strand
CGTTCCTGCGAAACTTGAGGTGGGAGGAATTTTTTGCCTCTGGTGAAGCGATCCTCAATCCGCCGCAGGCGGAGATCCTAACGCGTGGCGGCTTTGAATTTAAACAACTGCATCGTATCGAATACGAAACAAATTAATATCAGCACTATCGCTTTGCCTGGGCGGCCGCCACCACCGCCTGCCCCAGGGCGATGCCGCCGTCATTGGTGGGCACCTGCTGGTGGCTGAAAACGTCTAGTCCCCTGTCTTCAAGTGCCCGGGTGAGGCCGGCCAGCAGAATCGAATTCTGAAAGACCCCGCCGCTTAACACCACCCGATTCAATTCCTGCTCCTTTGCGATGACGACACACAAATCGGTAAACAGCTGGATCAGGGTTCGGTGAAAGCGGGCGCTGATTTCGCCGACCGGTCTGCCGGCAGCTGCATCATCGACCACTGCCCGAATGATGGGGGCCGGCAATACCCGATAGGCGCCGTCCTTGTCCCAGGCATACTCGTAAAGGGCGCCCGCATCCTCCACGGCCGCCATCTCCAGCTCCATGGCAGCCTGTCCCTCAAAATTAACCCGCTGGCGAATACCGCAAATGGCCGCCACACCATCAAATAACCGTCCCAAACTGGAGGTCAGTGGTGAATTGATCCTTTTGGTTATCATTTCACTGATAACGGTCAGATTGTCCGTATCCATTGCCGTCAGCGCCGGAAGGTTCAGGCCCTGAAAATTTAGGCCGTAGGCGTCCTGCAGATAGCTCACTGCCATGCGCCACGGCTCTTTGATGGCGGCAACACTGCCAGGCATGGGCACGTATGCCAGGTGGCCGGCACGCTCAAAATCGTGCTCGCTGGCCACCAGAATTTCACCGCCCCAGACAGCCCCGTCGGTACCATAGCCCGTGCCGTCGAAAGACAATCCGATCACCCTGCCTTCCAGTTTATGCTCGGCCATGCAGCTGACCGTATGCGCATGGTGATGCTGCACCTGGATTTTATGGTCCGCAGCCAGCTCCAGCGCGTAGCGGGTGCTCAAGTAATCCGGATGCATGTCATAGGCAATAATTTCGGGGTCGATGTCAAGAATGCGTTCCAAATGCCCAACGGTCAGTTTTAAGAATTCATAGGTCGGCAAATTTTCGAGATCGCCGATGTGCTGGCTTAAAAAGGCTTTATCCTCTTTCGTCACACAGATCGTATTTTTTAGTTCGGCGCCGCAGGCCAGAATCGGCGGGACTTTATCCTTTAAAAAAACAGGGATGGGCACAAAGCCGCGCGAACGCCTCAAAAAGCGTTTGGCCCCGGCAGCATGCCGCACGATGGAGTCGTCGCTGCGCAAATAAATATCGCGGTTGTGGATTAAAAAATAGTCGGCGATATCCCCCAGCCGGTTGAAGGCGTCATCATTGTCGATGGCGATGGGCTCCTCGCTCAAATTGCCGCTGGTCATCACCAGGGCATCAAAACCCTGTGCCAGCAGCAGGTAATGCAAGGGGGTGTAAGGCAGCATCACGCCGAAATACCGGTTGCGGGGCGCGACTTCCTCTGAAATGGCGTTGGGCTTCTTTTTTTCCAGCAGCACGATCGGGCGCTGAATGGCGGTCAGCAATTTTTCTTCTTCCGGCCCCACCCGGGCATATTGACGGATGTGCTTCAGGTCATGGGACATGATGGCAAACGGTTTTTCCTCGCGCAGCTTGCGGCGCCGCAGTTGTTTAACCGCAGCGGTATTGGCGGCATCGGCCGCCAGATGATACCCCCCCAACCCTTTGATTGCCAGAATGTTGCCGGCTTTGAGCAAACGGGCGGCCGCTTCTATCGCTTGCGCATGTCGGCTGATTTCCTTTTTCTGGCTGTCATACAGCTCGACATGGGGGCCGCAATCCGCACAGGCATTGGGTTGGGCATGGAATCTGCGGTTGACGGGATCGTCATATTCGGCCTGGCACCGGGGACACATTTTAAAATGTCGCATGGAGGTTTTGGGTCGATCATAGGGGATGTCATCAATGATGGTGTAACGAGGTCCGCAGTTGGTGCAATTGATAAATGGATAGTGATAGCGGCGATCTGTGGGGGCCAACATCTCACCCAGGCAGTCGTCACATACCGATACATCCGGCGATATCAAGGTGGTCATTTTTGCCCGGGCCTTGCTTTTGACGATCGCAAAGCCAGTGTGGTTCCGGGGGGATTCTGTTTTACTGTTTATGTCAACGATGAAGGCCAGGGGCGGATTCTTTTCGGCCAGATCCCTTTCAAAAGCGGCTACATTGTCCGGCGGGCCTTCGATGTGAATGGATACACCGGAAGAGGTGTTGGCCACCTCTCCCTTGAGGTTGTATTTTTCGGCGAGTTGAAAAACAAAAGGTCGAAAGCCGACGCCCTGAACAATGCCGTTAACTTTCAACCGTTTGGCAACACAAGAATCTGTCATGACAAAATGTTTATCCTGTCTCACAAATCGGGTGTATCGCTCCAAATGGAATGATGGAATATTGGAATACTGGAATAATGGGTATTACCTCCGGCTATTGAAGCTTGCGGATCGAAGAGAATTTTACCGGGATGCGTCAAAGGTAAAATTGGGATACAGGATAAAAATTTAAATGGATAATATCCTTCATTTTAACCCACCATTCCATCATTCCACTATTCCATTATTCCAAAAGTGGGATCTGAATCCAGACCCCAATTATTACCTTACAATTTAATGAAAAATAAATCATCAGAGGACTAGGAGCCTCCTCCACCTTCGACCAATGCGGCCGCCTCCTTTAGAAATTGCAAGGTTTCCAGTGCAGCCGCCTCATCAATCTTCTGAATGGCGAATCCAGCATGCACAATGACGTAATCACCGACCCCGGCACCCTCCAGCAACAAAAGGCTGGCTTCCCGTTGAACGCCGTCTACATCAATGGTCGCCATATTATTTTCAATGCGGGTTATTTTGGATGGGATTGCAAGACACATTATCAGATTTTCCTTTCTTGTAGGATACCCCCAAACGCTCGAGCTCGGCCAATACCATTTTAATAACCGGATCAACCTGGGCCTGGATAGGCGGGGTTAAATCCAGACTCTGGGTTTCGATATCCAGCGGTTCAACCCCGACGATCACGGTTTGGGGCACATGATCAAGGGCCTGGCACAGCGTCAATGCTTCAAGAAAATCAACCTGATGCAAAGAATTCTTGGCCCGGATCCGCTCAGGTATCGCGTCGCCTTCCAGCCGGTACAAATCGCCGGGTTTGCCCCTGTTGCGGATCGCATCCACCACAATCAAATGCTTGGGTTTTGAGATCACTCCCAACAAGTTGACTCCCAGAACACCCCCATCGACGAGCAACACATTTTCCGGGAATTCATACTGTCTTTCCAATTTTTCCACCACCCGCACCCCGAAGCCTTCATCGCTATAAAGAATGCAGCCGATGCCCAGAACCATGATGTCGGAGGCATACACTTCATCAAAAGGATTTTGATCGTTTGAACTCATAATTTACCATAAAAAACGTCAGTCGTCCGTTGTCCATTGTCCGTTGCAGCAACCGACCACTGACATGGGTTAATATCAACCGGCAAATGTCCGGTAGAAAGCGCGAGGGAGAAATTTACACTAGGCGGGCGTAATCGTCAAGGGCCTTGAAAATAAAACAGCCCCCCCAAAATTGAGGAGGCTGTCTTTTTTACCGGATATTACAGTGCTTTGATTTTGTAGACCCGGTTGGAATCCGGGTCTATCACGTGAACGCCGCAGGCGATGCAGGGATCAAAGGAATGAACCGTGCGCAAAATCTCCAGCGGCTTTTTGGGATCGGCTACCGGGGTCCCGATCAGGGCTTCTTCCACCGGTCCCATGTTGCCAGCACCATCCCGCGGCCCTAAATTCCAGGTCGAGGGCACCACATACTGGTAGTTTTTGATCTTCTTGTTTTCGATCTGGACCCAGTGGCCCAAAGAGCCCCGGGGGACGTCATTGAGCCCGACGCCCATGCCGCTGTCCGGCATCTCGTATGGCTGATAGGTTTTGGTATCACCGGCTTTGATATTGGCAACCAATTCGTTAACCCAGACCGGAATACGCTTGCCGATCGCCAGGGTCTCGATCCCTCTGGCAGCTGTTCGGCCCAGGGTTGAGAACAATGCGGCCGGCGGAACATCCAGGGTCTTCAGAACGCTGTCGACGATCGGTTTGATGTCTTCGTGCCCTTTGGCATAAGCCACCAGCACCCGCGTCAATGGTCCAACCTCACAGGGTTGTCCCTCATAGCGTGGTGCCTTAAACCATGAGTACTTGCCGTCGCCGGGTTTATACTGCGGATTTTCCTTCAGCGGCTTGGTCTGACCCTCATAAGGATGCAGGGCTTTGCCTTTTTCATACCAGGCCCGCGTAACGTCTTCGGTTACTTTGTCCTGATGGGCCATTTTCACCCCGCCCAGATTGCGTTTCATGATAACGCCGCGGGGCATGTACAGGCTTTCGGGTTCATTTTCAGTTTCGGGAAATTCACCCCAGGCCAGGAAATTGCTGGTCCCGCCGATCGCGCCCCAATCTTTGTAGAATGAGGCCACTGCCAGCAGATCCGGGATGTAAACGTTTTCAATAAATTCCTGGGTTTCCTTGGTGATATACAGAAATTCGGCAATACGACCCGCCGTCAGGTCCCTAACACAGGTAACACCACCGACCACCAGGGATTGGGGATGGGGATTCTTGCCGCCGAAAATAGCATGCATTCTGGCGGCCTTGGCCTGCAGGCGCAACGCTTCGATATAGTGGGCACACGCCATCAGGTTGGCTTCCGGTGGCAGTTTGTAGGCTGGATGGCCCCAGTAGGCATTGGAAAACGGTCCTAGCTGACCGCTGTCCACAAAGGTCTGCAGTCGCTGCTGGACATTTTTGAAATAAACCGCGCCGCCCCAGGGGGCATTGCTGACGCTGTCTGCCAGGGCAGCAGTTTTCTTGGGATCCGCTTTGAGGGCACTGACGATATCCACCCAGTCCAGCGCATGCAGATGATAGAAATGGACGATGTGATCATGCTGGAACTGCGCTCCCATTAAAAGATTTCGAATGAGTCTTGCATTTTTAGGTATTTTAACGCCCACCGCATCGTCGACTGCCCTCACCGAGGACAGAGCATGGGTGTACGTTCAGACCCCGCAGGAACGTTGAACAAAATGATGGGCGTCCCGGGGATCGCGGCCCTGTAGAATCAACTCAATGCCCCGGAACATCTGGCCGGAGCTCCAGGCATTGACGAGTTTGCCTCCTGACACCTCGACTTCAATCCTGAGGTGTCCCTCAATTCTGGTGATCGGATCTATCGTAATTCTCGTAGCCATATGGTCTCCTCCCTTTTATCAGCAAAAGGATATTTATTTCATTTTGGTTAAATCCTAAAGTTCCTCATAAAACGGGGTAAATTTATCCCAGAACCCTGGTTCACTGCACCCGATGCAGGGGTGACCGGCTTGAATCGGCCAGCTGGTACCCTGGTTGAATTTGGCAATCGGGCAATTGTTGTAGGTTTCCGGGCCCCGGCAACCGACCTTATAGAGGCAGTAGCCTGCGGCTGCTTCTTCGGAACCGAATTCTTCCACAAATTCATCATTTTCGAAATGGGCTCTTCGCGGACATTGATCATGGATTGTTTTTCCATAGGCAAACAGGGGGCGACCCAGGTTGTCCAGGGCCGGCAGTTTGCCAAGGAGGAGATAGTTGACGAGGGTTCCCACAAAGTTGACGGGGTTCGGAGGGCACCCGGCAATGTTTACGGTCTTGATGCCCAGGGCCTCACCGACACTTTTGTATCCGCCCGGATTGGGGGCGGCGGACTGAATATTGCCGAATGATGAGCAGGAACCGATGCAGATGACACCGGCAGCTTTAGTGCAAACCTCTTGGCCGATTTCCAGAAAGGTGCGGCCGCCGATTTTTCCATAACCACCGTCAAACTTGGTGGCGATGGCGCCCTCTACGACGCAAATAAACTTACCTTCGTATTTTTTCAGGGCAATGTGAAGTTGATCCTCAGCCTGCTGACCAGCAGCTGCCATAATGGTTTCGTGATATTCAACTGAGAGAATGTCGAGAACCAATTCATCGACAAAAGGATACTGTGATCTCAAAACAGCCTCAGAGCAACCTGTGCACTCAGCAAAATGCAACCAGATGACCGGCGGACGCTGGGCAGGCGCGGCAAACACCTCCGCTACCTTGGGAACAAATGAAGATGAGAGTCCCATGGTCGCCGTGAGGAACGTACAGAACTTCATAAAGTCCCGGCGGGAGACTCCTTTGCTCTCCATCCTCTCGTAAAAAGCCTTTTCTTTGTCCATTTGCACCTCCTTTGAGCAATTAAACATCAATACCCCTGACCTCTACTAGAGTTCATCCGTAACAGGCTTCTACCAACAGCAAAACCTATCCATTTGTTACAGCAGTCCTCTGCTGCTGAAAGCTGCCGACATTTTAGATAAGCTTTCAATAAGTTATATAAAAATTAGTAATTTAAAGGAGAGTATATAAAGGGGCGATTCCCCTGCAAAAAATGCAACACCCCAAAAAAACTAAATGGCATTTAACTTTTAAAATAAGCTTTCGGATAAGTCAACCCCATTTTGGGGATGCCTTCCAGTCGAACCCTGTTACTTGTCGTCATCATCGTCACTGAAATCATCACCGGCGACTTTAAGGGGAGAATCG
>JAFDCJ010000204.1 GCA_019312835.1 Deltaproteobacteria bacterium | reverse complement strand
GCGCACGGTCGCATGGATGAAGATGACCTTGAGCAAGTAATGTTCAGGTTCATGAATCGGGAAATAGACATGTTGGTTTGTACCACCATTATTGAATCAGGCCTTGATGTCGCCACTGCCAATACCATCATCGTCAACCGCGCCGATCGCTTCGGCCTGGCGCAGATGTATCAGCTGAGGGGCCGCGTAGGGCGCGCCGATGAACAGGCCTATGCCTACCTGCTGATTCCCCACGAAAGTCTGCTGGGCAGGGATGCTCAAAAAAGGCTTAAGGTATTGATGGAGCACAGCGACCTGGGTGCCGGCTTTCAGATTGCCATGAGCGATTTGAAAATACGCGGTGGCGGCACCATCCTGGGAGCATCCCAATCCGGACATATCGCCGCTGTCGGCTATGACATGTTTTTGAAACTAATGGAAAATGCGATTGCCGACTTGAAGGGGGAAGAGACCATTGAACCTCTGGATCCGGAAATCAACGTGAATTTTTCCGCCTTTTTGTCTGAATCCTACATACCGGATATCGATCAGCGAATGTCCGCTTACCGTCGTTTGGCGAAGATGACCGAACTTCAACAGCTGGCGGATTTTAAAGCAGAGTCCCTCGACCGCTTCGGGCCCCTGCCGGCAGAAGCTGAAAACCTGCTGCTAAAGATCATGTTGAAGGTGCTGGCTAAGACAGCCGGCGTCTCGCGGCTTGATCTGGTCGGCCGCCATCTGAGCCTGAATTTTTCTGAATCTCACCAGCGCAATCCTGCCGCAATCGTGGACATGATCATGGCGGCGCCGCAGGCTTATAATCTGACGCCGGCCCACGTCCTCAAGATAAAACTGGATTCTTCCCGGTTAACGGGCCAGCTGGCTCAGACCAAAAACATCTTGAAAGAAATCGCCCGACGTGTTAACAGTTAGTACTTTAACATCATGAAGCAACTTCCTGGAATTGTTCTTTTTTTTGTGAATGGCGATCTCCTTGGGCCAACATCCTAATGGGAGCTTAGTTTTAACTTGTTTGCATGTATTAGAACATTATACCTGATTGGAGGTACCATATTAATTTGCCTTCTGTCGACCGGATGCGATCAGAAAGCATCTGATTATGGCAATGAGATTTTGTTGCGCGTCGGCGAACGGGAGTTGACCGTGCACGACTTCAATGAGGCTTTTGAAATTTCCAAAACGGCTTATGCGCATAATATCAAGCAACAGACAGAGGATTTACACGATGCCAAAATGCGGCTATTAAATCAGCTCACCGTGGAGATGCTTATACTGGAACGCGGCAAAGAGCTGGGCATCTATATTACCGACGATGAGCTTGAGCGGGCCGTATCCGAAATTAAAAGCGACTATCCGGAAGGGGAATTCGAGGAAACACTGATCGAATTTGCGGTTTCCTATGATGGCTGGCTAAATCGATTAAAGACCCGCTTGACCATGGATAAGGTCGTCAAAGTTGAGCTCAAGAACCGGACCACCATCACTTCTGAAGATATATCGCAATATTACCAAAAGAATTTTCAGGGCAGGGAGCTCGAATCTGATTCGACCCGATCGTCGCAAGATATCAATGAAGCCATCGTTAAACAGCTGCGTCGCGAAAAAGCAGAGCAGGCTTATAAAACATGGATTGAAGAATTGAAAGCCAAATATGTCATCGAAATCAGCAGCGAGCAATGGGATAAAATTACTGCCTCCAGCAGCATAGATGATAATGAAGCCGATACCGGTAAATCCAAAAGCGACTAGCCGCGGTTTTGATCCGGGGCCTGCAGCGAGATGCCCCGCCAGCATAGTGCCCGCTCTGTTGCTTGGCCTGCTGATGGCCACTCTTGTCATTGGGGTACCAAGATCCGCTGATTTATGGGCTCAGGAGCCGGAGCTGGTGGACCGTATCGTGGCGGTGGTCAATAACGACATTATTACCCTCTACGATCTGAATCGGGCTTTTGCCCCTTATGTCAAGAACATTAAGGCGTTGCAATATCCGCCGGAAAAGGAGCGCCAGACCCTCTTCAAGGTGCGACAGGATATTTTAAATCAGCTCATTGACAGAATACTGGCTAATCAGCAAATCAAACGGGGCCAGATAACCGTCAGCCAAAATGAGATTGATAATACCATCGAGCGTTTCAAGGAATCACGTCAGCTAACAGACGAACAGCTACGCCTGGGACTTGAAAGCCAGGGGATGTCCATGGAGGACTACCGCAAGGAAATAGAAGAACAGATCCTGCGAGCCAAACTGGTCAACCGCGAAGTCAAGGCCAAAATCGTTATCACCAAAGAAGATTTGGCAAATTACTATGAGGGTCACCGGGAGAAGTACGCAGGCGAAAAAAAATACTACCTCTGGAATATTTATGCCAAAGTGCCGCCGGGCAGTGGCAGCATCGAATGGAGCAATGCCCGCAACCAGATGGAAGCCATGCTTGTGAGATTAAAACAGGGCCAGTCCTTTATATCGTTGGTGGATGAGCTAAAACGGTCACCTAGCTTCGTCCAGGGTACGGATCTTGGATTGTACAGCCTGGAAGATTTAGCGGACCAATTGCGCCAGGTGGTGGAGAAAATGGGCCCAGGCGAATTTTCGGATGTGCTGGAAACCAATTTTGGCTATCAGATTATCTACGTTCAGAAATTTGAAGAATCCCAGGCCAAACCGCTTGAGGCAGTTGAAGCCGAGATTGAAGAGATACTTTTCAAAGAGATGGTAGATGCCAAATATCAGCAATGGCTTGAAGAATTGCGGGCCAAGTCCCATATTCGGGTCATCAATTAGTCGCAATGGTACAGGCGAATTCCATATGGTGAGGGGCTGCCTAGATCGAGCTTTGAGCAGCAAATGAGTGCAATGATGGAAAGTTGGAATAATGGAATACTGGGAAAGTGCTGGAAAAAACCTTTATTATATCCAAAATGATATCTATCCTGATTTCAAACGACCCATCATCCCAATATTCCACTATTCCAGCATTCCAATAAATATTAAGCACGAAATTCTAAGGCTTGGTACTTTGCTATGAATACAAACCACGACTCTCTGTCCTTCGGACGCTATCTTCAGACCATTCGGTTGGAGAAGAAGATCAGCCTGGAAAAAGTTTCCGCTCAAACACGTATCGGGCTTAACAATCTCATGCTAATTGAGCAGGAGGACATTGAAGGGCTGCCAGCCGAGGTTTTTGTTAAAGGTTTTTTACGGTCATTCGCAGGCGCCATTGGTGCCGATGGTGATGAGGCGGTTCGCCGTTTTGAATCAAGACTTAACGTCGTGCAGAAGATCGCCGTGGCCGAGGACGCTATCGGCAAGTCCACTTCCCGGTTGTGGTGGAAGCTGTTGATGTCTCTTATTTTGTTTGCAGGCATCGTTGTGCTGTCCATCTTCGGCATTGCCGTTTTTCACCACCAGCCGGATACGGGCGATCATCCTCAGCAAAAGGTTCCTGCCGGCATCGCACCGGCAGCCGATTCTCAGAAAAAGCCAACAGCTGAAGCGGGTGTCGAACCTGAAAGCTCGGTTTCCGCTAAGTTTTTATTGAAAATTGCGGTGCTGGAAGATACCTGGCTGAAGGTCATTATAGATGAAAAAGATTCCTCCGAGCACACATTAACCACCGGGGATAAGCTTGAACTCGAGGCCACATCGGGATTCAATCTGCTGATCGGCAACTCCGGCGGTGTAAAGATTACCCTCAACGATAAGCCCGTGTCACTGCCGGGAAAAAGCGGGGAAGTGGTGACAATCAATTTGCCGTAGATGCCACTAGATTCACTGATGAACTAAATTTCAACAAAGCGTTTGAGATCTTTGAAGGTTTCAGGCTGAATGACCGTGAAACGGTGTCGAAGCTGCTTAATATAATCATATGAGTCTGCAAATACGGTGTGTCTTGATACTGACGCCTGACACCTGAAACCCTATATGGTTATGGCATCCAAACATTGAAGCAAGCTGCCATACGTTTATAACATCAAGCTAGCGAGCTATTGAAATGGCCACAGACCGCAACAGAATTCTGGTTGAGAGCATTAAAAGGCTTTTGCGCCGAGGCGCCACCAGCCATCTCAGCAAGATCGTCAATAAAACCCATGCGGCCGATCTGTCCCTTGTATTTCACTCACTGTCCCTTGCCCAGCAGCGCAAGTTGTTCGGCTTGATTTCCAATGTCGAGCAAAAAGGAATCCTGTTCAGCGAGCTTGACGAGGACACCTTTCAGGACCTGACTGAGGATATGAGGGTTGAGGATATTGTCCGGATCCTGGAAAGCATGCCGACCGATGATGTGGCCGATATTATCGGCCGCCTGCCGGAGGAAAAGTCACAAGCCATCCTTGATAAAATGAAAAGGGCGGAATCCCAGGAAGTTGAAGATCTGCTGCGTTACGGGGATGATACCGCCGGCGGGATTATGGTTCCCGATTTCATCGCCTTGCGGGAAGATGTGACCGCCAGGGAAGCCATCGAGTCTTTGCAAACCGAGCATTCCGACGTCGAAATGGCTTTTTATCTTTACGTGGTCGATGAGTATGGCAAATTGGTCGGTGTCAGCTCGCTGCGGCAGCTGGTTGTGGTATCACCGGCAACACCTCTCAGAGAGTTTATGATCACTGATGTGTTCTCGGTTCAAACTGATATGGACCAGGAAGAGGTCGCCAAGCTGGTGGCCCGCTATGATATCCTGGCAGTTCCGGTCGTTGACGGGTCGAACCGGTTGATGGGTATTGTGACGGTCGATGATGTCATCGATATTCTCAGAAAGGAGGCCACCGAAGATATTCTGAAAATGGCCGGAGCGGGCGAAGAATTTGTCGAAACCAAATCCATTTTCAAGAGTACCCGCATTCGCCTGCCATGGTTATTCGCCAGTTGCCTGGGTGGTATCTTTGCCTTCTTTATCATTGGTGAATTTGAGAGCAGTCTCAGTAAAATAGCGTATCTGGCCGCCTTCATTCCGGTAATAATGGGGATGGGCGGCAACATCGGCACACAGTCTTCCACGATCGTCGTCCGCGGATTGGCCACCGGCCGCATTAACGTAAGAGACATCTGGACGGTAGTTTTTAAGGAATTGTCCATCGGCCTCATCTTGGGATTTGTTTATGGACTTCTGATCGGTTCTGTGGCTCAGGTTCGCTACAGTATGGAGGCGCTGGCACTGTCGGTTGCCCTGGCGGTCATCTGCTCTATGTCCGTCGCCGCCCTGGTGGGTTCCCTGGTACCCATGGGATTTGCCCGGATCAACATTGATCCTGCTGTGGCAACGGGACCACTGGTGACCACCGCCATTGATATCATCAGTGTGTTCTTTTATTTTATGATCGCCACCACTCTGCTTGGTCTATAGCCTGGATTTTGCATGAAAATTAATGAGAAGGTTTGATTATAACACGGGACCTCAGGTTAGGTAGACCGGGATAATACTTTAAAATTATTTGAAGAAAATAAAGGATGGAAGTCATCTTATTCTCATTGATTTTCACCCTACAGGCGAGCCGGAGACTTTCATGACCCGATAGGCCGCGCTTAGAACGCCATTCGTTATTAGGGGCTCGCAATCCCGCCGGGGCGGGAAGACCAGGCCCTTAAATGCCCCGCTAGGCGGGATGACCCATCTAATCTTTATAGATTAAGGAGCGCCTCCTCGCCCATGAAAGCCTCCGACTCGTGCAAAAATCAGGTTCATGCGTATGCCGGTGTTCTCCACGCCCGCCATTTTGCTCCGACGCCTGGATTATGGTGATTTCGATGTGATCATCACTTTTTTTACGCTGGAAAAGGGCAAGGTGTCGGTCATTGCAAAGTCTGCCAAAAAAAGCACCAAGCGTTTTGGGGGTGTGCTGGAGCTTTTTTCGGAATTACAGGTACTGGCCGGGTCCAGCCGAGGTAAAGGGCTTCCGGTGCTGCAAGAAGCGGTGTTGAAACAGCCGTTTAGTTCCATAAGAGCCGATTATAAAAAAACAGCCTATGCCAGCTACTGGTCGGAGTTGATCTACAACTGGATCGAAGAAAATTTCAAGCAGGTTGCGTTGTACTATCTCTTTGAGCATGTGTTATACGAGCTGGATGCTGGAAAAACAGAGCCGTCGATATTAAATATATTGTTCCAGATGAGGTTCTTGGGCCTTTCCGGCCATCGGCCTAATTTCAACCACTGCGGTCTATGCCAAAAGGATCTGGCAAATATCAAAGATGACCGTATCGCCGTCAACCTGCAGCGCGGCGGGATTGTATGCGGCCAGTGCAGCAGCGGTGTCTCCTCCCGGATTTCGCTTGGCATCGGAACGATCCGGCAGCTGCTATGGGTTGAGAGCGGCAAATTGGCCAAAGCGGCCCGGATAAGGTTTAGCGCTTCCGGTCTGGCGGAAAGCACCAATTTTCTGGAAGAATTTGTTTGCTATCATCTGGGAAAAGAGCCCCGCAGCTTGAAGTTTTTGCGTCAAATCCGGAAGGGAAGTTGATTGGGTTGACTGGATGACTGAGTTGATTGGGTTGATTGGCTGGCTATTCCCCCGAACAAAATGATTTAAGATGCGGCCTGAGGTTCCAGGGGTCAGGCCAGCGGCGGAGATCGTATTAAGGCCTGCCCGGTCGGAACAGCGAACAGCTTGAACATCAAACATCGAACGTCCGACTCGCCAAAGGCGGACAAGTTACGAAGGGCAGCTTCACTTTGCGCAGTATTTTTAAAATTGACAGTATTCATTATTCGATGTTGGACGTTCAATGTTCGATGTTCATTTTTTAGTTAACTAATGCGATCATTTTAAATAAAGATATGAATAACGACCTCAGAAAAACTCTCGAATCCAGGCCTATCGAAGCGTCGGCGCCCTGCCGGATCGATGTGGGCGGTACGCTGGATATCCCTACTTTTTATTATCCATTGCGCCATTTGAATCCCTGCACGTTTAATATCGCCCTGGCGCTCAGAACGAAGGTTCGTTTGCTGCCATACACCCGCGGTGTCATAAAGATTTCTTCCAGGGGATTCAAGGATGCAGAATTTCCAGCCGATGCCGCACCTTTTGACCATCCCGTGGGGTTGATGTTTGCCACGGCCGCCTATTTCAAGGCCGGGGGTGTCCACATCGACATTGAATCCGGATCACCGCCGCGCAGCGGATTAGGTGGTTCATCCGCGGCGGCCGTCGCACTTGTTGCGGCACTAACGAGGCTATTCAGCCACGGCCCGTCCCCCCGAAGCTTAAATCGGCGGCTGATCGCCCTGCTGGCCTATAAACTTGAGCAAACCGTAGCAGGGGTGCCATGCGGTTCTCAGGATCAGCTGGCCGCGGCCTACGGGGGCGTCAATGTCTGGTTCTGGCAGGATCGTTACGGTCACTCCCATTTCCAGCGCAAAGTAACCGTCCCCAAAAAGCATCATAAAGAACTTGAACGCCGCCTTCTTTTGGCCTATTGTGGCAAACCCCACGTTTCTAAAGATATCAATGGCAGATGGGTCCAGCAGTTTCTTGGCGGTAAGAACCGGGCGATCTGGCAGGAAATCATCGATCATACCCATCGGTTTACACAAGCCCTGGCCGGGCGCAACTATCATCAGGCCGCCATCCACATGAACCGGGAGACCGCTCTTCGCCGACAAATGACGCCGGATGTTTTCGACAGCGTCGGGGTGCAATTGGTGGAAAGCGCCGCACAAAACCATTGCGGTGCACGTTTTACAGGTGCCGGCGGGGGGGGGTGCATATGGGCGCTGGGGCAAATGGAAAATGTTGACAGATTGAGACCTTTGTGGGAAGAAATTCTTTCTACCCGCAAGCAGGCCTATATGCTGGATGCCAAGATTGATACCGCGGGAGTGACTGTGGATTAGATTTTTGGTGTTTGGTATTTAGTGTTTAGTGTTTTGTAACTACCTGACTGCAAGGATAACAATAGAAGTGGTTTCAAAACCTCAGATCACGCCCAAAGACCCCGCCCAGCGGGATGACATGTCTATTTTATGGAGGTTAATGTATGCCTCAAGGCCGCAAGGTTTATAGAAAGCGCAGCATACACGGTAGTATGTGAGCATCTCTAAAAACCTCGTAACGCCGTATCTGGGCGTTAGATGGGGTTTTGAAACCACTTCTAAACACCAAACACGAAACACTACCAACAAGAAAAAGGATGAAGGAATGAACTTTCAAGATGTTATTCTGGAGCTAAACAAGTTTTGGGCTCGCAAAGGTTGCGTTATGGTCCAGCCCTACGATCTGGAGGTGGGCGCAGGAACCTTTCATCATTTTACCACCTTAAAAGCCCTGGGGCCGGAACCCTGGAATGTGGCCTATGTTCAGCCATCCAGACGGCCCACCGACGGTCGCTACGGTGACAACCCCAATCGCCTGCAGCACTATTATCAGTATCAGGTGATCCTGAAGCCGTCGCCCTTTGACATTCAGCAATTATACCTGCAAAGCATGAAGGTGCTGGGAGTGGATCCCCTGGATCATGATATTCGATTTGTCGAAGATGACTGGGAGTCCCCGACGCTTGGAGCGGCCGGGCTCGGCTGGGAGGTTTGGCTGGATGGAATGGAAATTACCCAGTTTACTTATTTTCAAATGGCCGGCAGCATCGAATTGAATCCCATACCGGTGGAGCTGACCTACGGACTGGAACGCATAACCATGTACCTGCAGGGAGTGGACAACGTCTATGACCTGAAATGGAACGATGACGTTACCTACGGACAGGTGCATCACCAGCAGGAGGTCGAGCAATCCACCTACAATTTTGAAAAGGCTGATGTTGACGTTCTCTTTGATTTGTTCGGTAAATATGAGGCGGAGTCTCTGAGGCAAATCGAAGATGGTCTGATCCTGCCGGCCTATGAATATTGCCTGAAATGTTCACATACCTTTAATCTTCTGGATGCACGCGGCGCCATCAGCGTTACCGAGCGCACCGGTTACATTGCCCGGATCCGCAATCTTGCCCGAAAGAGTGCCGAGGGTTATTTAAGTCAACGCGAGCAGATGGGATTTCCGCTGCTGAATAACCAATAAAAATAATAGGTGTCAGGTGTCAGGTTTCAGGTGTCAGGATTGCTCTGCTGAAACCTGACACCTGACACCTGAAACCTGAAACCTAAAATACCAAGTGCCCAATCCGACGACTTTGCATGAAAGAGAATAGAGGTGGGCAGGAGAAAATTCGATTTAGAGGATATTATGAACACGCTATTGCTTGAAATTGGAACTGAAGAGATACCGGCCGGTTACATTTTACCGGCGCTGGAGGCACTGTCGGCGAACATCTTGAAACAATTATCCGAAGCCCGCATCGAGCATGGCCGGTCGCAGATTTACGGTACCCCCCGCAGATTGACCGTCAAAGTAGAAAACGTTGCCTCGAAGCAGCCATCTGTAAAAAGCGAAGTTATCGGCCCGCCGGCAAATATCGGTTTTGATGAAAACGGCAAACCAACGATGGCCGGCCAAAAATTTGCGGAAAAAGTTGGTGTCCCGCCATCCAAACTCACTGTCAAAGATACGCCCAAGGGCGCCTATCTGGCAGCGGAAAAAAGACAACGCGGATTGGCTACGGCAACCCTTTTGAAGGAGATTCTGCCCCGGGCTATCCTATCCACACCGTTTCCTAAAAAAATGAGATGGGCCGACCTGGAAATTGAATTTGCACGCCCGATTCATACCATTTTGGCGATGCTGGGAAAAGCGGTTATTTCCTTTGAACTCGGCAATCTGAAGAGCGGCCGGTACACCCGCGGCCACAGTTTTATGGCGCCCGCCAGAATAAAACTGAACCACACGGAAGAGTACCTTGACAAACTGGGCGCTGCCCATGTCATTGCCGATATGGAAGCCCGCAAAAAAATCCTCGAGGAACGGATTGCCGCCGTGGCCGCCGAACTTGGCGGCCGAATCCTGCCCGACGATGAGCTGGTGGACATTAACAACAACCTTGTGGAATACCCCATTCCGGTGGCCGGAAAATTTGATACCGAGTTTCTCGAAGTTCCCGATGAAATCCTGATTAATGCCATGCGGGAACATCAAAAATATTTCGCAGTGGTCGACAGCGACCAGAATTTGATGCCCTGTTTCATTGCTGTCAACAATACAGCCGCCAGGGATCTGGCGCTTTCCGCAACCGGTCACGAGAGAGTCATCCGGGCCCGTCTGGCGGATGCGCAGTTTTTTTTCAAGAGTGACCTTGACGTCAGCAATGATGAGCGGGTGGAGAAATTAAAAAAGGTACTCTTTCAGGCCGAGCTTGGCACCGTGTATGAAAAATGTGAGCGGGTCGCAAAAATAGCCGAAGTGCTGGCAACCGCATCACAAAAAGGCGATGAATTGAAATATCAGGTGATCAGGGCCGCCCGGTTGTGCAAATCCGACCTGGTCAGCCAGGTGGTGGGTGAATTTCCGAAATTGCAGGGTATCATGGGCAGGATCTATGCCGGTATTGCCGGCGAACCGGCCAATGTGGCTGCCGCCATCGAGGAACACTACCGGCCGGTCTACTCCGGCGCCCCGTTGCCTGAAACACTGGTGGGGGCCATGGTGTCCATTGCCGATAAAATGGACTCCATTTGCGGCTGTTTCAGTGTCGGGCTGATTCCCACCGGTGCCTCGGATCCCTATGCGCTGCGCCGGCAGGGTATCGGCATCATTCAGATCATGAATGCCAAAGGATTGTCGTTTCCGTTACGCAAACTTATTCGCTGCAGCCTCGAGCAGTTTGGTGGCAAGCCTGCATCGGCAATCGACGAGCTGGTAGAAAAAGTGTCTACATTTTTACAAAATCGGATTTCTCATTTGCTGGCCGAAGAAGGCTTTTCCAAAGATGTGATCGCTGCTATTGTCAGTGTCTCAGTGGATGATGTCCCCAATATTCGTAACCGCGTTAAAGCGCTCGAAGCCCTGAAAGCCCGACCGGATTTTGAGCCGTTGGCCGTCGGGTTCAAACGCGTGGTGAATATCATCAAAAAGTCCGGGCAGCTGGAAAATAGCACTGCCCTCGAAGCAGTCGAACCAAAGCTGTTTGAACATGCCAGCGAGGGGGAGCTGTTCGAAGAATATAAAACCGTCGATCAAAAAGTTTCCGATGCCATGAAAAAGGAATCCTTTGATCAGGCGTTGATGGCGATTGCCTCGCTGCGGGATGCCGTTGACCGCTTTTTTGACGGGGTTATGGTGATGGCCGATGACGCCGACATCCGCCGCAATCGTCTGGCACTGCTGGCCCATATCGCCACGCTGTTCGGTGAATTTGCCGATTTTTCGAAACTGTCGACCTAAAAAATAGGTAATAGGTTAGAGGTCAGAGGTTGGAGGCTTGAACCTTCTGAATCTCAGCCTCAGACCTCTAACCTTCAACCCGAGACCTTTCTTTTGGTAAGCCCATTCAGCCAATACCATCATCACAATAAGGATTAGGAGCCCAACGTGATTGAACAGCGGCCTTATACCTTCGATCGGGTTGTCCGTATCCTGATTGGCCTGGGCCTGGTGGCCGGCTTGATCTGGTTGGCGAACTATTTAAGCGATGTGCTGATTCCCTTCACCGTTGCCCTGCTGCTTGCGTATTTAACCAACCCGCTGGTTGCCCTGGTTGAGAAAAAAATACCCAACCGGCCGGCGGCCGTTGCCGTCAGCCTGTTTGGCATCATTGCCCTTGCCCTTCTTCTGGGCTGGATCGTAATCCCCCGGATTGCCGGTGAGATCGTCCAGATGGGGCGAATGGTAACGGAACTGGTCAATAATTCGGATCTGGCTGAAAGGGCATCCCGGCAGCTGCCGCCGGATCTGTGGCAGATCATTAAAAATTTTCTGACACGTCCTGAGATAAAAAATTTTTTCCAGGACATCGATATCTGGAAAATCGGAAGGACCGTTGCCCAAAAGGTCCTGCCGGGGGTGTGGGGGCTGATTACCGGGGCAGCAAGCTTTATTTTTGGTTTGGTGGGCCTGTTTGTCATCGGCCTTTATTTTATCTTTTTACTTCTGGATTACGAAACGGTGCGGGGATGGAAAGAACTCGTGCCTCCCGCCTACAGGGATTCAATCGTGGGATTGGTCGAAGATTTCGAGTCCGCCATGAGCAACTATTTCAGAGGTCAGGCGGCCGTGGCTTTTATCTGCGGGGTGCTGTTTGCCATCGGATTTGCCCTGATCGGATTACCCCTCGGTATCCTGCTGGGCCTTTTTATCGGGCTGCTGAATATGGTTCCCTACCTTCAGCTTATCGGTCTCATCCCGGCCGTGTTGCTGGCTCTGATGCATGCCGTCGAAACGGGAATCAATGTCTGGCTGATTCTGGGGCTTACCGGCCTCGTCTTTGTGGTGGTGCAGATCATTCAGGATGCCATTCTGGTTCCCCGAATTATGGGCAAGGTAACCGGGTTGAATCCGGCCATGATAATGTTGTCGCTGTCCATCTGGGGCAAATTGCTCGGTCTGCTCGGAATGATCATCGCCCTGCCGGTGACGTACCTGCTGCTCGTGTATTACCGGCGGTTGATCCTGCTACACAAACCGGTCATCGATAACAGCCCCTGACAACAAGGCCTAACTGCCATCCCGAATCACCCGGCAGGATTGAATATCAAAGGTGACTTTGCCAATATTCAAATTGGTTTTGTCTCGAAAATCGGCCGCAAAATTCATAAAGCGATACACATCTTCGAAGTTCGTCACCAGACCGGTTGAAATTCGAATTGCGCCGGCGCTTTTATTGCCGCGGTGCTGAATTACCTGCACGAAATGAGGCAGGCTCATATCCGGGCCGTCTTTCAATCCGGCCAGCATGTCATCGGCAGTCAAGCCCTCGGCAATTTCACCCGCCCCGGGATTGCAAAAGCAGCCGGTCCGGAGCGAGATCCCTCTGGCGTTTGCCAATTCTTCGATACGGCGATAATCCAGCAGGCGCTCATCCGGCCCGTAAAAGTTCAGCGTCACCGTACCGCCACGCATCTGCGTATCCGTCGGGCCATAAATGCGGACCATCGGTTTGCCGTTGCTGTGCTGCAACGACAGCAGGTTTTCGAGCAGCCAGCCGGTCAGGCATTGGACCCGCTCTGCAATGGTGTCGATGCCCACCGTTTCCAGGTGCTGCAAACCGGTTTTGATCGCCGGGATGTTCAGATAGTTTATCGTACCGTCTTCGAATGCGGCTTCGTTGGCGGCCAGATAATGGCCGTCGCCCTGCACGCTGGCAAAATTCACCGTACCGCCGGCAAACCATGGTCGATTCATCTTTCGGAAAATTGATCTGGAAATAAGCAGGGCGCCGATGCCGGTGGGGTAGCCAAACATCTTGTAAAACGAAACGGTGACAAATTCAGGTTTAACCGTCCCCAGATCGAGGCCGTTGGTCGGCACATAGGCCGCCGCGTCAAGCAGCACGTCTACCCCGTTGTGATGGGCTTCATCGATGAGATCCAGCGGATGCTTTACGCCGGAAAAGTTGGACTGTGCCGGAAAGGCAAACAGATTGCGCTGATCCCCATCTACGGTACCGAGGGTGGCATCCAGTGCTTCCCGGTCCAGGCGCAATTCGGGCCGCGTTAGCGGCACATATTTTACCTGTGCGCCCTTGCCCTTTGCAAATTCACGGATGCCGTTGACGGAGTTGTGATTGTCAAAGGTGAGAATGTAATGGCTGGCAGGTGTAAACGGATATGCTTCGCCTACCAGCTTCAAGGCACCGCTGGCATTGGGCGTGAAGACGGCAATATACTCATCCGGTGAGGCATTGAAGTAAGTCAGAATATAGCGGCGCGTTTCTTCAACCAGGTCGGTCATGGCCAGAGAACTGGGATTTGCTGAGTGAGGGTTGCCGAGCACGCTGGTTCGCAACAGGTCCATATGCCCGAGCAGTTGGGATTCGCCATACAGCCCGCCGCCGGTATAGTCAAGGTAAATTTGACCGCTCGCATCCAGCCGGCTGTATTCCGTCTCCCGCCATTGATCTAATAGCCGGGTTCGAGAAAATGCGGGATAGCGCTCCACAAAGGCCGCAAATCCATCGGCCATCCGGCCCAATTCATAATCGTTTGTTGTGGTGAATTCAGTGGTCGTGCCCATTTGCGTAATTTAATGTCCCCGGAATTCTATTCCCTATCGCTGTTCTGCCAGCAACTGTTTGACTTTCTTGACGCCGTCGCCTGCATCCTGGGCGAAGGCATCCGCCCCGATGCGGTCGGCCCAGCGCTGGGTGACCGGCGCACCGCCGACGATGGTTTTATATTTATCTTTCAAGCCTGCTTTTTTGAGTTCTTCTTCAAGCTCTTTTTGCATCGGCATCGTTGTGGTCAAAAGGGTGCTGCTGCCGATGATGTCAGCATTGAATTTTTCAGCAGCTTCGATGAAGCGGTCCGTGGGAACATCACGGCCAAGATCCAGGACCTCAAAACCATTGGCGCGCATCAGCGAAACGACAATGGTTTTGCCGATGTCATGCATATCGCCTTCCACGGTTCCGATGACGATTTTACCGCTGACGGTTTCCTGCTCCCGGGGGATGGCGTCATTGATTACGGCCGTGGCCTTTTCCATGGCATTGGCAGATTTGATCAGCCCCGGAATAAAAAGCTTGCCGGAACCGAACAGGTCACCGACTTGATTAATGCCGGGAATAAAACCGCTGTTCATCAAATCAAGAGGGGCGATACCCTCATCCAGTCCGCGTCTGGCCAGTTCAGTTGCCCTATCCGTATCACCATCTACAATTGCTTTAATGGCTTCTTCGAAAATCTTTTGCGTCATGTTCAATCCGATCTAAATTTAATATTGTATCGCAGAGAACGCAGAGAACGCAGAGTCTGAGCCTTATTGTTGGTCGTAAAAAAAACTTATACTCTGCGCTCTCAGCGATCTCTGCGGTGATAATAGCTTTAAAGCTGAACGCTCATTTAATTTGCGACTTAAATAACTCAACCGAATTGATCGGGATGTCCAGCAGTTCCGCTACCCTGAGCTTGGCGCGGATACCTTTGGGGCTGCCGGCAACCGAGGTCGTGGTGCCGATGCCCAGATCCTCCCTGAGCGGCCGCATCACTTCTTCGTTGATGAGATCCGAAGGTTCAATTTTCATCCGGCGGGCGACATATTTTTTGGCCTCGGCTAATTTCATCTTTTTGATCAGCTGCATCCAGGCCACCAGATCTCCGGCGGTTCGGATGCCGCCCATGCCCGAGGCGAAAATATGGGCCAGGTGCATCCCGAAAGGGTCGCCGACGCCTATCTACAAACCGTCGGCCTTACCGATCTGTACCAGTGATTTGGAAGCCCGTGTGACGCTGTCTATGGGAGGCGCTTCCATCATGGGGACGCCACCCACTCCCATTCCAACGTTGACATGCACCGGTATGTCGACCGCTGCCACAGCTTCTTTTACGAAGGTCAGGGTGCGTGCAATGTTCCATCCCACGGATTCATTTGTGTTGGTACCGACTGCCACGCCGTAGATGCTGGCGCCGGCGGCCTGGGCGATTTTGGCCTGCTGATGCGGATACATACCCGCCAGCCGCTGGCCGTTAAAAGTCACCTCTGCATGCATGCCCAGCACAAATTCTCCTGATCCACCCAATATGACGGGCATGTTCGGCGCAGCCTGCTTTAAATCGCAGATAGCCTGCAAAGCGGCCCAGTAATCGGCATCACCGGCCGACCCCGCGGTATCGAAGTTGAGTCCCTCGCAGCCGACGGCATTTAATTTTTTTCCGACGAAGACCAGATCCTGGCGCAGCTGCTCAGCGGCGGCTTCCTGGACTTGCTGGGCCTCTTTGATTTTGCCCCGGGGCAGGAGGTCCGCCGGGTTCGGGTGGGGGCCATCAGGCTGAAAGTAAAGGCCCATATTGGGTTGGGCACCATACAAAAACGGGGCGGTGGTCATCATGGAGGCAGTGTAATATTCATTCATTTCAAAATTGATGATCGGCTTCACCGGCTTGAAGCTGTAGTCACTGTGCCCCATGGAGGTTGTGTCGGCCGCACAGGCGCGCTCATAGGTCAGTATGGCCTGCAGTCGGCTCAGGGGGACACCGACGCCCCCTCCGTCCTGGCCTGAATAAAAGCTCATCGAGCAGCCGTCATCGGTTACAATTACCTCTTGACCTGGATTCACGCTGACGACCCGGGATGGTTCGGCCATGATCTCCACAAGCTGCTGGATTTCATCCGTGGTGAGTTCCGGTATATCAGCGCGTTGGGCCGCCTCCTGGGTGGCGGCCATGATATCTTCCCGGATCTCATCTGAAGACATGGAAACCAGTTCGCCATCACCCATGCGTATTGATATTTTACTTTTCATGAGTTTGGTTTTCCTAAATTGATTTTAATCGGCAGCTTCATCCAATTCATTTTGGGTTTCCGTTATTATCGAGCGCATTTCTACCAGCACTTTCTCGGGCAGCGGTTCCGGCTGATGGTTCTGCAATATGTACCGGGTTTTTTCTAAAGCTCGCTGGTAGCTGTCTTTAGCGCCTGAGGCTTCCCATTTTTGCATTCGGCTACGATCAATGAGTTGCGGCCTGGAATGGTTATCCATATGCTCCAGCGTGTGCCTCTGGGAGATAAAGTCACCGGATACGGCCGCCGCTCTGATCACCTCAACCGCCAGAGATTCATCATCAACCACCAAACCGTTCATGACGTGCTTTATCATGCGGATAAATTCGCTGTCTAAAACCAGTTGGGCATAATCGAAGGTGATGCCGCTTTCAAGCATTCCCGGACCGTAAATCAGGTTGGCACCTGCCAGCGCTGGAATGAGTCCGGTGAGCGTTTTTTCATGGCCCATCTGGCAGTCGGATATCTTGGAATCACTCTACCCGCCGGCCACATAACTCGGCAAGGCATAATATTTGGCCAGCCGGGCCACCGCACCGCTGATAATTGCGCATTCGGGCGTGCCCACCGACGCTGCACCGATTTTCAAATCCATGGCGGTGGTCGAACTACCGTAAATAATGGGTGCGCCTTTTTTAACCAGCTGATTCAGGGTGATGCCCCCGAGCACCTCGGCATTGTGGGTCACGAGGGTCCCGGCCAGGGTCACAGGAGCCGTCCCGCCTGCCATGGCCATAGACAGGATATTGACGATCGAGCAGCTTTTTGCGGCCGCGATAATAATCTCGCAACATTCATTGATCAATTTCAAGGGACTGACCGGGCAGGTCGTAAATGACAGAATCGGTCGTTTTTGAAATCTTTTTAAGCTGCCGCTGACGGCACTTGCCATTTGAACCAGTTTTTGCAGCAAATAACCGCTTCCGGGCCCGACACAACAATGCTTGGTCGTGTGGGTGAGCATCGCTTCGGCATTATGGAGCGGCAACACCTGCGGCGGCACATCACTGCAGCCCACTGCCTTTTCACAGACATCGATTTCGTCGAGGTAATCGACCAGCCTGGCGGCATTGGCCAGGTCAGCCTTAAGCGGCTTGCGACGCTCGCCGTTGAAAGGGTCAACCACCTCGATGCCCTCGCTGAAGTTGGTAAAGTGGACCCCGCCGGTTCCCAACGTTACGTCATGTTTCGGGTCGCGTCCGGCCAGAAGAATTTCGGACGGTGCCGATGCAATCGCATCCTCAACCATTTGCGGGGGGATTTTGACAGTCTTATGGGCCCGGTCGACCTCGGCCCCGGCACCGTCAAACACCGCCAGAGCCTCATCGGATTCGATAAATAAACCTGTTTTTTCAAGCACCTCCAGCGTTGCCTGGTGGATGTCGTCCAACCCGGCTTTGGTTAGGTTGCGGAAGCGCAATTGCTGATGGCGATGGTTGTCTGGTGGGTGGTCCGGCATGATACAGTCTTTCCTTTGATTATGGCCACTATTCTTTTTTTGCCGGCACACGGTACCAAAAGGGCAGGTAAAAATCAATATTAGCGGGTAAATAAAGCCTATATTGATCACCTCGATGGATGCCAAACTTGATATGGACGCACGGAAACGAGTAAATTGACCCCCAGGCTATTAGAAGCCGTCTCAAAAATGTCTTTTGGCCTCCCGCCTTTGGCGGGATTGGTGCCTCGTTTCCCCGCATTGCGGGATGACCCGTCGAATTTTGTATTGGTTGTGGGCCTAAAATCCTTGAAATACTTGAGTATACCTGCTATCGCTGTGACTGCCAGGCAGTCGGTTTTAAACTCGGCCCCGCCTCGAAATTGAACCAAAATCCTATTTTTGAGATAGCTTCTACTCAGATATCGGTTATCGGTACGGCAAAAGCTGGGCTATAGACCAACAAATGTAACGAAGCGAGGTCCATGTCGACTAAATGATTCGGTTTGGCATCGAGTTAGAAGTTACCTGCCAACAGGATTCCTATACGGCTAGCTGTCAGAATTACACTGAGTGCTCAACTTGAAAGAGGCGCCATTCACCTGGTATACCCTTTAGGGTATGTTTACCACGATCATTGAACTGCAGACCTGATCCTGCAACCAGGTCTTTGACCGTGCTTGAAACCAGGACATCGCCCGGGTCAGATTTTTCCATTACGCGTGATCCGATATGTACCGCAAGCCCGCTGACTTTGTCTCCCATTAATTCACACTCACCGGTGTGTAAACCCGCTCGGAGTTTAATGCCGAGGCTCGAGACAGAGTTTTGGATGGCACAAGCACACCAGATGCCTCGCGCCGGTCGATCAAACGTGGCAAAAAACCCGTCTCCTGCAGTATCGATCTCTTTGCCTCTATAATGACTCAGTTCTCCACGAACACGGTTATGGTGATTTTCGAGTAGATCCCGCCACCTCTGATCACCTAATTCGGCGGCTCGCTTGGTGGAGTCTGCAATATCTGTAAAAAGGACCGTGGCCAAAACACATTCAGTCTCGACAGGTCCCCACTCTCCAGTCAGGAATTGCGCTATCTCATCGAGAATCCGGTACGGATTCTCGCCAACCATCGGCAGATGGTCAACTCCCGGTAATTCAACATATTTTGCATTAGGAATCCGTTCGGCAAGCAGTCGACCACCTTCAACATTTACATTCGTATCGTCTTTTCTGTGAATAACCAATGTTGGCACATTAACCGATGGCAAAATGTCGGTGATATCAATTTGGCTATTCAGTTGCATAATTTTTTTTGCAGCGCCCGGGCTTGCGCCAAGTCTTTCAAACTTTCCCCACCATTCTTTAAATGCTGGATCGTTTGCCATGGTCGGTGCAAATTTCGGTATACTCTCGCCACTGCCCCAAGCGGTGTCGATATACTGGAAAAGACCTTCCAACTCTTCTTTTGTTGGAAACCAGGACTTGAATTGGGCAAATGCTCCATAGAGAATCAAAGCCTGGGATCTTTCGGGATGTGAGGCAGCAAAGAGAGTCGCAAGTGATCCACCTTCAGACACACCAAATATAGCTGCCCGCTCGATTCCCTCTGCATCCATGACTGCGCTGACATCGTCCATGCGCTCATCCATGCTCGGAGCATTGCTGGCTCGATCTGAAAGACCTGTACCCTGCTTATCGAAAAGGATAACCCTTGAAAAACTTCCAAGTTTTCGTAACCATCGTGCGAAGGTCGGTTCAGCCCAATAGTTCTCTATGTGGGAGATAAACCCTGGTACCACCACGAGGTCAACCATACCTTCACCAAAGACCTGATAGGCGACGTTTATGTCGCCGTTTTTGGCATAACGAGTTCTTATTGGTTCCATGTTTCCCCCTTTCTTTTCTAATGAAATTATATCCATATACAATTAGGTTAAGGGCAACAGGTTTTTTCAGAAGGAAGAGAATATAAGCGTCGGATAGCAGTTCAAAGGCTACTCTGGGGAAACACTGGACAAATAGTAACTAAAGATGAGGATGAGATTGAAATTCACAAGAGCACAATGGTAAAGTTTAAATATTACGGTCACTATGTAAAGTCAAGAAAATACGGGTGATGGTTAGTGAGAATATTTGCAATAAATCGAGCATCACAAACCTTAGATACAATTTTGTAATCACAGAAATGATCAAACTTGCGATATGTAGATGTAATCACACAAATTTGAAGTTTTCCGAAACTTGCGACATCTTGCCATGATCTGCAATTCCGCAAAATGTCAGATATGATCTGAATGTCACATGTTTTTGAAGATTTCAAAAGTGTTGATCCATAGCAGATACATTCAATTGAGCCCCGAAAAATGGAATTGATGATATCACAAGTTTTCGTAGCGCTCTAAAAATGATGATTCGTTGGTATCAAAGGTTTCAGGGTTATGAGAAATCATTCGTACCTGACGTTGCTCACAATTTTGCCAAATTCTTATACGAAAAAATAGGAACGACTTTTACGACTCGCACAGCCGCGATTATTCCTATTTTTCTTCATATAGGTTATTGCCAATGAAAGGCAAAGTTCATAGGCCGATCACTCAAAGGCTCTATTTTTATCAAAGCGTTAATCATTTCTCATCATTCCGGAAGATCGAAAAAAACGAACCACCGAGAATGGAAGATTTCGGCTTCGAAGTCATTTTTTATGAGAAACAATTCTTTATGTTTTTTTTGCAACAAGGAGTACATCTATTCTGGGTTCTGGAATGATGCAATCTGAAAAACCTGCTTGCTTCAATAATGACGATAAATCTTCAAATGAGAATTCATTGATATGGGCACCTAGCGGAGGGATACCACATCCCATGGGCCAAAAATAACCTGTTATATCATGGGGGCCTTTATTACGATCAGGAGTGAAAATTAAGTAAACACCGTCAGGTTTGAGGACTCTATGAGCTTCTTTCAGGTGGAATAGAACATCATCAACATGTAAATGCTCTATGACATCATTCGAGTAGATTGCATCGATAGTAGCTTCTTCATAAGGCAGTCTCATTCCGTTTGTCAGCTGAAAGGATATATTATCAATATGACCAATTCTTTCTATGGCGTTGTCTATGCAAACTTGTGAACAGTCCAGTCCATAAACGAATTTAGCAAATTTACCAAGTAATTCTGTTGATAGGCCGTATCCACAACCAAAATCAAGCACTGTTTTATTTAGAAATAGGTTCTTATTTTCCAATATGTATTTCTTGTTAAAACCCCAATCTAATTTGTCTTGAAAATAGGCTCCCCTAAAGTGATCAAGCGCAATATTGAAAGCAATGTAGAGCTTCTCCCTGATAGCTTGATTTTTTTCACCCACGATCAATTCATGATACACGCGTTCCAGCTTGAAAAGATTTTTGGCATTTGTAAAGCCAAGCATTTTGCTAAGCGCGAGGCTGTTGTTGAAATAAAACGGTGTTACTCCCCTAAAACCAAATACATAAAGACTTTTGAATAAGGCTCCTATAAGTCTTAATTTGATACGGCTAAATATTGATTTGAACCTTCTCTTAAGAGTTTTCATTTGCCTTGTTTGTGCAGCTATTTCTTCCATTTGTTCGCCCTCAACGTTACTCACTTCTTCTTCGAAGTCACATGCGCATTGAATCTAGAATTCTATCTATTTAATAAATAGATCCGTTTTCGATTCAACAGTTTAAAAAAACTTTGATAATCAATAAAATTAATGGGTTAATTATATAATTGATGGTGCCATCTTGTTAAAACACACGTATCATTGGAGTTGTGATTTAATTGAGATTATGCACACCCGGGCAAAAGTCGTGATATGCTCAAAATTAGTCCCAAAATCAAGTAGTTTTCAAACTTGGCATTTCTTACCACTATCACAAAAACCCCAAAAATGCAGATATGAAAAAGATATATAATTTCCATTATTGAGTGTCAAAACAAAGTTATTGACATTGGAAATATACCGATGAAATTGATTAGGTGTCTAAAATTCAACAACGGGAGAGCCTCCGTTATGGCTATTTTAATTTGTAGAAAATTTGATTCGGCTGAGTGTCTGTATATCGCGAGGTATACAGGGGGCCTTTGTTGGGCCTCAGACAACGCTCAGCCGTTCTTTTTTTAGGGGGTGAGCCATGGCAAAAGTAGCAAAGAGGCGTGGTCGCCATATTCTAGACTATTACGACAACCAAGGCAAAAGGCTCTGGCAGACATTAAAAAAGGGCACCGCGCTAAAAGCAGCAAAAAAAGAAATTACGGGAAATCGAAGAACAGCTTGACAAGGGAGTATTCATTCCAATCAGCAATGTGCCGACATTTAAAAAGGTTGCTAAAGATTGGTTGGAATACAAAAAGCCGAACGTGCGCGCCAGCACCTATCGGATGTATCGCGGTCATGTTGATAATCATTTTTCCTTGGTGAACGATTTAAAGATCAATCGGATCATGGTTGCAACGGTAGAAAAGTTTACTTCAGACCGGCGTGAAAATAATGTCAGTTTGCCGTTAATTCGAAAAACGCTGATGACATTCGGGCAGATTATGAACTATGCCGTGAGACACCTCAATATCGATCATAATCCGGTTTCTGAGGCCGAAAGACCGCGCAGTACCGGAAATGAAGAAAAGGTAGTTATTCGCATTCTCAAGCCGTCTGAAATCACGCGGTTCTTGGATAATGTGCCGGACTTAATGTATCACACGCTTTTTATGATCGCTGTTATGTCAGGATTGCGCCAAGGCGAGATCATCGGTTTGAAGTGGACCGATATCCTGTGGGATAAGCGTCAGATACACGTTCAGCGTACATTCAATAATGGGCGGTGGTATAAACCAAAATCGAATCATTCGATCCGAAAGGTTGATGTTGGTGATATGGTATTGCGGCAATTGAAGCAATGGCGGCTTGCGTGGCCATCCAATAAGATGAATCTGATTTTTGCAAGTCATACGGGCAAGCCGTTAGATCGCAGTTATGTGTCAATCAATTATTTTTCGCCGAGTTTGAAGGCCGCGGGGTTGCCAAAAATCAGGTTTCATGATCTAAGACACACCTACGCAAGGCTTTTAATCGACCAGGGCGAGAACATCAAATATGTGCAGAAACAATTGGGGCATAGCAAGCCGAGCGTTACACTGGATATATACAGCCACCTGTTAAGCGAAAATAATCCGGAGGCGGTTAACCGATTGGATGAAAAAGTTTCTGGTAGCAAAATGGTAGCAAGCGGGTAATAGGGCATAAGGGCAAAATCACATAACATATTAAACATACTGTAATTGCGGGGGGTGGATCGAAATGAGATCGCGTGGACTCTAAATTCACGTAGCTCGGTGCAACTCCGGGACCTCCCGCCAGCTTCCTTTAAATTAGATAAACAAAGGAATGGATTCGATCTTTAAAAAAATATTTTTGGCAGGATCAACTCATTAAAATACAAATTAAAGGTAATACTATTTTGAGTATTTCATGGTCGGAAACCCAGCACAGGCGTTTGAATGAATTAGAAGCCGCTGAGCGGGATCTGAAGCGGAAATTCGACACCGAGCAGGATCGTGACAGGGCCTTTCAGCTGTTGGAGCAAGACCTTGTGCGCTCGGCGCGTCAGAAATTGGATGAACTTCGCAGCGGTTCCCGGCGCCCCCGGCTGTGCCGTTTGGAAAGCCGGTTGGCAAATGTCCTGACAGACAACGGTTTCGTGCAGGTGACGACGCCGACCATTATGTCCAAAGGATTGCTGGCCAAAATGTCGATAGACGACCACCACCAGCTGGCATCTCAGATATTCTGGCTGGGTAAGGATCGTTGCCTGCGCCCGATGCTGGCACCGCACCTGTATTATGTTTTGAAAGATCTTGTGCGGCTTTGGGAGAAACCGGTGCGCATATTTGAAATCGGCTCCTGCTTTCGTAGAGAGTCTCAGGGGGCCCAGCATGCCAATGAATTTACCATGCTCAATCTGGTGGAAATGGGTTTGGCTGCCGACCTGCGCCGCCAAAGACTCGACGAACTGGCCACTTTGATAACTGCCACCGCCGGCATAGACCATTACACGTTTGAATCGATCGATTCCACCGTTTATGGAGAGACCCTCGATATTGTCGCCGGTGAAAACGGGCTGGAAATCGGTTCCTCGGCCATGGGCCCCCATGCCCTCGACCGCGCCTGGCAAATTACCGATGCCTGGGTGGGTATCGGCTTTGGGCTCGAACGCTTGCTGATGGTGGCCGAAAATATTAACAGCCTGGGCAGAGCGGGAAGGAGCCTGGGCTATCTGGATGGCATCAGATTAAATGTTTAAAAATTTAGCCACGAATTAACCCGAATAATCACGAATTATTGAAGATTTCAGAGAAGAAAGATTATAACGCAACCTATGAATTCGTGAAAATTCGGGCGCATTCGTGGCTAATTACCCATACCTACGGTTTCCAATCGGATAATTATCAAAATGAATGATATTGATCACAAATTGTCCAAAATCCTTTCCAAAGCTGTTGACGAGCAACGCCTTGCGCGGGAAGACATTGGATTTCTCCTGGGACTCAGGGAAAAAAGCCGGATCGAGGCTGTTATTGAAGCCGCCGGGGAATTAAGATGGCGTCATTTTGGCAACCGGGTTTTCCTGTACGGCTTTTTATATGTCAGCACGTATTGCCGCAATCGCTGCAGTTTTTGTTATTATCGCAAAGACAATGAACGGCCGGTACGCTATCGGCGGACGGTGTCAGATATCATGGGCGCCGCGCAAAGCCTGGTTGAATCCGGTGTTCATTTGATTGATTTGACCCTGGGAGAGGACCCTTTATATTTCAACCATCAGGGTTTTGAGCCCTTTGTTCAGCTGGTCAAAGCGGTTCGGGAGACAACCGACCTGCCGCTTATGGTATCCCCGGGTGTCGTCCCGCCGGAGGTCTTATCCGATCTTTACCTGGCCAGTGCCAGCTGGTACGCCTGCTACCAGGAAACCCACAACCGGCAGCTGTTCAGGCGCCTGAGACCCGGGCAGAGCTATGCTGCACGCATGCAAAGCAAGCATGTGGCCGGTGAGCTGGGGCTGCTGATAGAGGAAGGCGTGCTGTGCGGCGTCGGAGAATCCGCCCAAGATATTACCGACTCCATCGAGGCCATGCGCATGTCAAAAGCCTCGCAGGTGCGGGCCATGACATTCGTGCCCCAGAAGGGAACCCCCATGGGTTCGTGGCAAGGGCCGGAACCCCAGCAGGAAATGCTGACGATTGCTGTCCTGCGCCTGGTATTCCCGGACCGCTTGATCCCGGCAACCCTGGACGTCGCCGGTTTAACGGGCTTGCAGTCCAGGTTGGCGGCCGGTGCCAATGTGGTGACGTCCCTGGTTCCCCCTGGTTTCGGTTTGGCGGGAGTGGCCCAGACGTCCTTAGACATTGCGGATGCCAGGCGCACCACCGCCGGCATTTTACCGGAATTGGAAAAGATCGGCATGCAAACGGCCACATCGCAGGACTATGCTCACTGGGTGGACAACCGCCGCCGGCAAATCAGAGATGGACTGACAAAGGAGAAAGTCGCGTGATAGTGGGTATCGTCGGTGGAAAATTGCAGGGCGTCGAAGCCGCCTATCTTGCGCGCAAGGCGGGTTGGGAAGTCAAGATCGTCGACCGATTGCCGGGTGTGCCGGCCGCCGATCTGGGCGATTCATTTGCCCAGCATGATGTCGTCCTTGAAAAGGATCTTGCCGGCGTGCTGGGCGATGTCGATTTCATAATTCCGGCCCTTGAAGATGACAGCGCGCTGCAGAGCTTAGCACGGTGGAGCCGAAAAACCGGCACGCCGCTGGCTTTTGATCCCCAGGCCTACCGCCTATCTTCATCCAAGTTGAAATCCGCACAAATTTTCAAAATAATCGGGCTGGCGATTCCGGTCGCCTGGCCCCAGTGCAGTTGCCCCGTGCTTGCCAAACCCGTTCGGGGCAGCGGGAGCAAAGGGGTGCATCTTTTCCATGATATGGATGCATTGAAGAAATGGTTGGCCCCCGGTTTTTCTTCCGCGGACTGGGTCCTGGAAGAATTCATCGACGGCAGCCAGCACTCACTGGAGGTGGTCGGGAAGCCGGGCAATTACCGGGCATTGCAGGTGACCGATCTAGAGGTGGATGAGAAGTTCGATTGTAAGCGGGTCAGCGCACCATCTCGTCTATCGCTAAACCGGATTGCTGAATTTGAACAAATAGCACTGAAGATCGCCGCGGCGATCGACCTCCACGGGATTATGGATGTGGAGGCCATTTATTCCCGGGAGGAATTTAAAATTTTAGAGATTGATGCGCGGCTTCCCAGCCAGACACCGACCGCGGTTTACTGGTCGACCAATCAAAATATGATCGAACTTTTAGGAAATCTCTACGTTCCCTCGCCAATTGATCGTCCTCCAGCAGGGGGTGCCGTTCGGGGGGTTGTCTATGAGCATGTTCAGGTCTGCGGCCATAGCCTTAGATTTTACGGCGAGCGCATCATGTCGGAAGGCGGGCCATTGAGGCTGCAACAAAGTTTTTTCGGGGCCGACGAGGCGCTCACCAATTTTGTGTCCGGCAGCGACAATTGGGTGGCTACCCTGGTTTTTTGCGGGCGGAACAGCCAGCGGGCCTGGGAAAAACGCAACCGCAGCATCACCCGCATCACCCAACACCTGGGAATCAAAGACGTGGTTGATTCCCAACCCGACGTGCCATCAGGTAGATCAGGATCCCGTTCCTGATGGATGATTGAATTTAAAAAGGTCGCCGGTTTGGTTACTATATATAAATTTCAAGCGCCAAAACTCAAAATTTTACCCTGTTAAATAATGCTGCGCTTTAAATCCACGATTTATTTAGCAGGGCAGGCTAATCCCAATGACCCCAATTCGAAATTCCAAACTTGATCAAACAGAGGCTGTCCCAATTTATACTATCACCGCCGGACAATGTTTAGGATGAAGATAAACAGCGAATGGCGTGTTTTGGTCATTGGTTATTGAGTTTTGAGATTTATTTGATATTTGGTGCTTGAGATTTGAAATTTTCATCATCTATAGAACCTTTCGGTTCGTTTGATATAGACGATGATTTGGGTTGTTTCGTGGGGCTTAAGGACATGACCCGTCTGCAGTCAGGTGACATTTTAGATATTGCCTCTCAGCTCAAGGCTTATGATGGAGAGTTGGTTTCGAAAACGGGTCATACCCTGCGCCAGATTGCCTGCCATGCCGTGGGGCTGGAGGAAGAAGATGTCGGCGGGATTACGGCTTCGCTGACGGTGG
>JAFDCJ010000203.1 GCA_019312835.1 Deltaproteobacteria bacterium | reverse complement strand
TTACTCGGTGCAAGAAAGGTACCGCAAGACGGTCTCGGATATGGCCAGGGCCAACATGTGCTCGCGGACCATTCCGTTCGACTCGTATATCACCCAGCCCTATTATGGCATCGGCCCGCTTTTTTACACAAAGTGGGATACGGAAGTTGTGACGACCACTGAGAAAAAAATAGCGGGTTACAAGGCCAACAACATCCTGTTTGACACAGACAAAACCGATCTGTCTGCGTCCGCACAAGATGAGCTCACCGCAGTCGGCAAGTTTTTAGTGGCCAACCCGAGTGCTTTTGCTGCGCTGTTTGGATATACGGACGATACCGGAAAAGCAGAGTACAACATGGAGCTGTCCCGGCGCAGAGCCGAGGCGGCAGCGGATTATCTAAACACCAACTATAATATGGGCTCCGACCGGGTGGTTACCCTCTGGTACGGTGCTGAAAACCCCATCGCCAGCAATGACACCGAGGCGGGTCGTGCTCAAAACCGCCGCGTTGAGGTCTCAGTCGGCGGGTTATAATTTACGGTCGCAGCGTCGGAGAGCCCATCTTAACGTGACGAAAGGGTCTGCGACAACTGATGAATAATTTAAATGGCAGGGTTTTGTTACCCTGCCATTTATGTTTATTGTTTGGGCACATATATCTCCAACATATCGCAGGTTTTGATCCTCCGAAAAACTTGCGATATTCAATTTATATCACAGGCGTAACCATATCCTCTAATTAAGTTTTTCCAAGATTATTATTAGACCGCGCATTCTAAACGAATGTCATACGTTGCTGGATGCCGGATCAAGTCCGGCATGACAGGCAGAGATCAAGTGTTTCCCTGAATTATGACCCTGCCTGTAAACCGGGCGGCTGCTTTTATTTTGGATCACCTGCCAATCTGGCCGCTGTGCGCCAGGGTGCCGGTGAAATTGATGACCAGCAGCGCTGCGGTTGAAGCGGTCAGGCGGTTCATATCCAGCCCGGGCCGAAATTCGAACAGGTTAATCCCGGCAATTGGACCCTTCAGGGCAATTCCTCGCACCGGATCTGCGGTTTCATCAAATGTCATAGGCCCGCATGACCGCAATGGCACCCCCCTCATCCGTACCCAGTACCACCGGAACCGCACCGCGGCTCAACAGGGAGCGGATGGCAGCAGTGATATTTTCGGCGGTTTGTCCCCTGCCGTCCTTCTGTTTGACTACATCCCCGCAATCCACCATCCGATTTTCTGGGCGGCTAAAAGAACATCATTGAAATCAAAATTATAATTGTCCAGATCGTCAATGAATCTTGACGACTGCCGGCGAATGGCGTCCGGGGTGGTTTCCGCCGCGATTGCGGATGATCTCCGAGGATACGGGCTGATGTAATGGAGACCGATAATGGCGATATCTGCATCCAGGTCGTTGAGCTGCGTACAGGCCGGCATGCCTGCGAAACTCCGGGTTGGCGGCGTAATGCTTCTCCAGTTCTCTGGCATACAAGAGACCTCTGTTGGGGTTAAGTTAAATTTAAATATTTTCAACCCATTTCTTGGACAGGTTCAAGGCAGCCACCGCATCTTCGCCATAGGCATCAGCGCCTGAATATTCACGAACCTCATCGGTTACGGTACCGCCACCGATCATAATCTTGACCTTATGGCGCAATCCGGCATCTGCAATCGCTTCAACCGTATCTTTAAAGGATTCGAAGGCTGTTGTCAGCAATGCGCTCATACCGACAATTTGCGGCTGAATTTTCCCTATGGTCTCAACGAACTTTTGAGGAGATACATCCACGCCCAGATCATGAACCTCAAAGCCATTGGCGTCCAGCAGGAAGATGACAATGTCTTTGCCAATGTCATGGATGTCGCCCTTGACCGATCCCATAATTATTTTACCGAGGGGTTGGGCGGTTTCTTCTGAATCCCGTTTAATGAAAGGCTCCGCCATTTTTGAAATGGCCTTCAACATTTCTCCGGCCAAAATTAATTCGGGAAGAAAATATTTGCCCAGTTCAAACTGTTTTCCGATATATTCAACCGCTTCGCGGCATTGTTCCAAAACCTTGAGCGGATCCTCACCCTGATCGAGCATTTTTTCCGCCAGGTTCAAAGCGTCCTTTTCCTTCATCTTCGCTATGGCATCGACCAGCTCGTCCAATATCTTATCCTCCTCGAGTCAAATTTTTTTCCGCGTTTTTTTCTCAACCCGCATATTGTTGTGCCGTGGATAACATGGCCTGCACATTTTCAACCCTGGCGCCCTGCATTCCTGCCCCTGTCGAAAAAATAAAGCCACCGTCCCTGCCCGCTGAAGCCATCAGGTCTTTGCAGTACGCGCTGACCGCTTCGGGAGTTGCTGTACATAGCAGAGAAACCGGCACGTTACCGGCGATGCAAGCCACTTCTCCAACTGTCTTTTTTGCCCGCTTCATATCCGTCAGATCGAACCACCACACGGTCTTACCTTTGGGCACATCGCAAATTGCCTCCAAGCGCTGGCTATATTTGCCTTCAGCAAACAATTGAGGAACACACCCTTCGTTGACCAGCCCGATAATGAGCTTTCTCAAAGTCGGCCAGTAAAACTTCAGAAACTGATCATCGGACATAAAGCCGTCTGCGCCCTTGTGAAGGGGGATAAAAGGCATGATGTGGCCGGCAGCCTTACACGAGGCCACTCCGGATTTGATCATAAACGGTGTGATTCTTTCGCAGGCCTCTATGAGTTCATCCGGATGCCGATACATATCCAGCATAATGCCCCTGGTACCCCTGAGGGTGTCGCCAAGGACATCAAAGGGCGCTTTGGTGAAACCACCCGAAAAGGCGGGATAACCTTTGCCCATGATGGCGCCGTTCAGACGGCGAACGGCCGCTAACCAACGGATGGTCTCCTGACCCGCTTCCACGAGGGATTTGAAGGCCTGCTGGACGTCTTCGGTTCCAAATGGAATCAGAGCCGGCGGTATGCAAGGGATTTCATTGACAGGGGGAAGAAGCGGCAATTTCTCAAGGGGTTTCAAGGTGCCAAAGATTCGCGGAAAATAGGTGCGCATAAAGTATCCGGTGGGGTCGTCTATAAGATCCTGATATTCATCGGCTTTCATGAATTCCTCTTCGATATACTGGTATTCCTGTTCTTTGGGAAGGCCCCGGCCGGGCCATTTACAAAGCTTGAAATCAAGGATATCCAATGGCCTACCTGGAACCACCGACATAGGAGCGTTGTAGGCATCCGGCGTAAAATCATCACAATATTTTGTCCAGGCCTCGGTGAGCATATCATAATCATACATCGCATCATACATGCTGATGCCTGCGTATTGAATTGGAAAAAATCCGGCGGATGGGCATATCGGAATGCGGGCAGGTGCCTTTTTCATCTGGATGGCATCCTTTATCAGGGAAGCCCTTTTTCGATATGCTGCGGATGCGTCATCATCGACAAACGGAATACCCTCCCCTCGCAGCCAAACATTAAATTGCTTCTCCTGTTTCTCATCGGCCTCGGCTGAAACATCCATAAATCGTTCTTGCATACCCGTACCCTCTGATTCCAATTTGAGTTATAAAAAAATGACTTGAGCGGGTTGACAAAAATATGTTTTGGGAATGCTGCGGGAGTGCTGCACTCAACTATTTTGCTCTTTTTGCAAACCGGTTTTCAAGATTCGTTTGACCCGGTCCAGCAGTTCGAGTTTTTCAATTTCGGATAAGTCCTTCAGCATCATTTCCAGCCGTTCATCTTTCTCATTTTCAATCTTTTTCAGGTTTTTTTTGCCCTTTGCGGTGATTTCAAGAATGGTCACCCGATCGTCGGCAGGATCCGACTTTTTAATGATAAATCCCTCCTTCTCCAATCGCTTGGCAATACCGGTGATATTGGCTACCGGCACGAGCATGATCCTGCTGACATCACCGATTTTATTCTGGCCACCTTTCGAAGCCTCCAGCGCCCTCAATACATTGTACTGGGGAAATGACA
>JAFDCJ010000202.1 GCA_019312835.1 Deltaproteobacteria bacterium | reverse complement strand
GTCGATGGAGTCGACTAGTCTAGTGCGGCGGCGTCATTAGAACCCATCAGGGCTGTGGTTCGGGACCAAGGGGGTCGGAGGTTCAAATCCTCTCGCCCCGACCAAAATACATTTTAATTTGAACCGGTTATACACTTTCTGGCACGATCGATTTTTGCAGATTGGTGTTTGCCGGGACATCGTGAAGATGACGTGACGAAGCGGTTAACCTCTGGCAGGTTAACCGCTTTCTTATGCATTGGCAGCGGCGTATTTCTCAATTCCATACATCCAATAGTGTGAATCCATTGTTACCTTCACGCAACGTTTTAAAATTCCAATCAATAATTTTGGCATTGGCAGAGATAGAAGTTGGCGCAGCACTCATTGCGCTCCGTATCTGGTCATCCGCCAAAGCATTGCCAGTGACGAATATACCGGTGATAATAATGAGAAAAAGTCTGCGATACATAACATCCTCCTATTACGATAAGTATTTTAAATGCGGTAACCATTTGGGCAAGTCATGGAGGGCTGATACAGGCCAGGCTTAGGTGCCCAATGGAGGACGCCAATAATGAACATTCAACATCGATGGATAACTTATCGCTGAGGGTACTGAGCAGGGTATGACGAAAATTCGCGCGCTATGCGGAAGCCCGGGCGACAGGGTGCCCGTCGGCGTCTTTGATATGGCCGGATTCCATGTACTGGAGGATGGTTCCCTGATGATAAACTTCCATGAAGGCCGCCACAACATCCGGGTCGAACTGGGAACCGACACCGTCGTTGATTATTTTGAGTATGACCGCTTCTTCCATGCGCTTGCGATAGGCACGGTCGGATGCCATGGCATCGTATACGTCCGCCACCGACAGAATCCGGGCTAAGAAAGGAATCTGCTCCTGTTTTAAACCGTCCGGGTAGCCGGTACCGTCAAAGCGCTCGTGATGGCAACGAATAATTTGCCGTTCCTTTTCCCAGAATCCCATCTGCTCGAGTATATTGGCTCCGATGATCGGATGTTCTTTAATCTTATCGAACTCTTCATCCGTGAGGCGGCCGGGTTTCAGTAAAATATCGTCTCGAATACCGATTTTGCCGATATCATGGAGGTGGCCGGAAAAATTTAGAATATCCAGTTCTTCGACGCTGCACCCCAGTTGTTTGCCGATGATCATCGATATGCCGGTTACCCGGCTTGAATGCTCACGGGTGTAGAGGTCACGCGCCTCAACGGCACTGACAAAAGCGTAAAGAGTTGCAAACAGGTTTTCATAGATATTTTCATACAGCGCCAGATTCTCAATCGAGTTGGCGGCGCTTTTGGCCAAAAAAAAGAGGTAATACAGATCCTTTTCGGTAAACCTTACGTCACCGTGCCCGAGACTTGCCGTCAGAACGCCGAACACCTTGTCCCGGATTTTCAAGGGTACCACCATGGCAGACAGTACCTCCGGTGGCAGTCCGCGGGTACCATTATTGTTTGAGACCAGCAGCGGTATTTTGTCGGAAACAACCTCGATGATCAGATTTGAGAGCGTCGGGGGGCTGGCGACAGGTTGGAAACTCCTCGCTGCAGTTGGATTTCCGTCCGCCGGGGTGGTTTTGGCTGAAGCCACTTCAAAAGGCTGGTCGACCGATTCATTGATCACATGGAAGACAGCGTTATGGGCGTGAGTGATCTCGAGCGCCACATCGACCATACATTTGAAAACGTCGGTGGTGGAGACGATGGAGGTAAAACTGCTCATAATTTTATTTAATATATGCAGTTCCTCCACCTTATAGGTTAATTCCTGGTTTAACTTTTCCAGGCGCGCTTTGCCCTTGACCTCCCTCTTCAACAACACATTTTCAACAAAAAGCGACCGTTGCCGCAGAACCCGCCGCATGCAGAGCTCCATCTGCTTGAGATTGACGGGTTTGATGAGAAAATCAACGACACCGTTTTTAATCGTCTGGATCGTATTCTCAAGGGAAGGATAACCGGTCATGACAATCACCGGCATGGTATTGTCCAGCAGCCTGATGTTTTCGGCCAGGTCGAGGCCGTTCATTTCCGGCATGTTGATATCGGTAAAGCAGCAGTCCACTTCTTCAGTTTTAAGAACTTCCAGGGCCTCCACACCGTTTCTGGCCGTATGCGTCCGGTATCCCTGGCGCTTAAAAAATTCACTGGCAACGCTCAAGATACTGTCTTCATCGTCGACGAAGAGAATGGTTTCTGCTTTTTGATCATTCATGTGTTCAATCCGGTTTATGCTGTTTCAACACGGTCGGCGGGACAGACTCGTTAGGTCTATTATCGACATTTTGGGTAGAAACTTTAATGAAATGAGGCAATTCTTGCCTGAAGAGGTTTCAGGTGTCAGGTGGAACATCGGAGTATCAGAAAAGAAGGGCGGGCCTCCGTGCCCGCCTCATCAACATCATCTGTTTTATCAGCTATTGGTCGGCACGGAGGCCGACCCTACCTGCCCTGGATGATCAGATCCACTGAAGTTCGGCCTGAAACCCGACACCTGAAACCCATTAACGATTCCATGATGGCCAATTTCTCCGGATTCACAGCACCCTTCGAAAAACCTCTTGACGAATCCAATGCAGAGCCTGTAATTGATGTCACCTATGAAAGATCCGTCGCCAATGAACATCTGCCTGTTGAGCTACCGCAGCAATCCGCACTGCGGTGGCCAGGGCGTTTATCTGAAAAATATCAGCCGGGCGCTTAAGGATCTCGGGCACAATGTAGAGGTGATATCAGGCCCCCCGGATCCTCGGTTGGATGAGGACATTCCACTTCACCACCTCTGGGGTCTGGACCTGTATAACCCGGAGGATCCGTTTCGGGTGCCAACCCTCAAGGAACTTTCGCACCCGATTAATTTGATGGAATGGCTGGGGGTGTCCACGATGGGCTTTCCGGAGCCTTTCACGTTCGGGCTCAGGGCTTATAACTATTTAAAAACCAGGCTGCGCACCTACGATATCGTACATGACAACCAGAGCCTTTCCTATGGCATCTGGGCCCTGAACAAACGAATCCCCACCATCGCCACCATTCATCATCCCATCACCGTCGACAGGAAAATTGCCATCCGCTCAGTGGCGTCCCCCTTGAAAAAGCTGAAAGCATGGCGGTGGCACTCCTTTATCGGCATGCAAAAGCGGGTGTCCAGAACCCTTCCAGGCATTATCACCGTATCAAAATCCGCCCAGCAAGACATCAGCCGGGATTTTCGTATACCGGAGGACAAATTCACCATTGTCCCCAACGGTATCAATACCAAGCTGTTTTATCCAATTGACCACATCGAAAGGGAGAAAAATCGAATTATCGTAACCAACAGTGCGGACACCCCCCTGAAAGGTCTTATCTTTCTTTTCCGGGCGGTGGCGGAACTTGATAAAATTCAGGATATCAGCCTCACCGTCGTGGGAGAGCCCAAAAAAGATGGTGATATCGTAAAGTTGATTCTAAAACTGGGCATCGGCCATCGCGTCAATTTTACCGGCAGAATTGACCATCGCGAATTCGTTCAGCAATATGCCCGCGCAGCGGTCGCGGTGGTTCCGTCGGTGTATGAGGGGTTCGGTCTGCCGGCCGGTGAGGCCATGGCCTGCGGGGTTCCGGTTATCAGCACCACGGGCGGCGCCCTGCCCGAAGTTGTTGGCGATGCCGGCATTCTGGTGCAACCCGCAAATTCGGCGGCGCTGGCTGGTGCCATCCGGGAACTTCTCAACAATCCCTCGCGGGCCAGAAAACTCGGTATGGCGGGCTACCGACGGGTTCAGAAACATTTTACCTGGGAAAAAGCAGCTGAAAAAACCGTGGCGGCTTACCGGGAGGCGATCAATGGTCACCGTAGAATTTGATCGACTGACGGTGAAGCCCGGCTTCAAGATTCTGGACATCGGATGCGGATCAGGCCGTCATACCTGCGCGGCCTATCAATGTCGGCAGGTAACCGCCATAGGGGTCGATCTCGACTTTGACGATTTAAAGGAGGCCAGAAGTCGGCTCCAGCTTCACGACCGCCTGGGCGAACACGGCGGGGGAATCTGGGCGCTGTCAACGGCGGATGTCCTCAGCCTGCCGTTTAAAGATAGCTATTTCGATCTGGTTATCTGCTCCGAAGTCCTGGAGCACATCTTATCGCATCGCAAGGCCATCCGGGAAATCGTTCGGGTGTTGCAACCCGGCCGCGACCTGGTGGTCAGTGTCCCCAGGTACTGGCCGGAACGTATCTGCTGGCTGCTATCCCCTGAGTACGCGGGCAGCAATGGTGGGCACGTTCGAATTTTCAAACAAAAACAGCTGATATCGGATCTAACCTCAGCCGGTCTTCGCATGTGGGCCCGTCATTTTGCCCACAGTCTGCACGCACCCTTCTGGTGGTTGAAGTGCCTTGTGGGACCCGATCGCACAGATTCGTCCGCAGTGGACCTGTATCACCGCTTTCTGACCTGGGACATGATGAAAAAACCGCGCGTCACCGGTTGGCTGGACAAACTGCTGAATCCGGTTCTGGGCAAAAGCCTGGTAATGTATTTCAGGAAGGAAATGTGATGGGAGCGAGATCTGAAAAATTTACCACGCAAACTCACAGAAGATCTGGGAGTTACTCTGAGTAAATTAATGAATGGATTCTATCTTAAAAAACCCTAATTAGACAGGATTTACAGGATTGTTAGGATTTTTTTGACCATTTCCCGGAAGAAAATGGTCAAACCCTATGCGCCAGAGGCGCACAAGTCGCCTTCGGCGAGGTGGTTCATACATAGTCAAGACTATCGATTATAAACGATACTTTGTTCGTATTGGGCTAAATTGTCATCTTTTTTCCGCCGCAGGCGGATTGAGTATTTTCACTTTCTTCCGGAAAGTGAAAATAATTAAAATAATCCTGGAAATCCTGTTAATCCTGTCTAAATTCTCTTATAAAATCGAATCCATTCCTTAATACTCTCCCTGTAATTCCGTGAGAAATCCGCAATCAGAGATCCCCGTTCGCAGCGACCCATTCCGGCGGGGTCACTGGCATCTGGCGGCTGGTCGGCACGGTGGCCGACCCTGCTCATCACTCGTTACTTTTTACACGTCACTTGTTACTCGCTTTAAAACCCCGAGGGTTTTAACCATTTTGATTTTCTTAAATTGTCCGGACTCCAAAGCTAAATTATATATCTGGTAAGGTGCCTGCCCGCCCTGGGAGGGGTCCGGGAAGATATCATGGATCAGCAAAAAGCCCCCCCCAAGGATATGCCCGGACCAGGCATGGTAATCCGTGCAGGCGGCCTGCATTGAATGCCCACCGTCGATAAAGACCAGGCTTAAAGGCGTCGCCCACTGGCGGGCGGCGACCTCGGACCGGCTCACAATGGGGACCACGGTTTGTTCGAGCCCCCCGCGTTCGATGGTGGCTCTAAAGGCTTTGAAAGTATCCACGTCGCCGGATTGCGGATCAACCAAATCGGGATCGAAGTACGCTTCGCCGGGTTGCTGTTCTTCTGAGCCTCGATGATGATCAATGGAAAATAGAATACCGTTATTCTTCCGGCAGGCCGCCGCTAAATACAGGGCCGATTTCCCGCAGTAGCTTCCGATCTCCAGGCAGGGTCCCAGGCGGCTGGCTTCCAGCGCAACCTCGTAGAGACATCGGCCTTCTTCTTCGTCGAGGAAGCCTTTGGTGGTCGATATTAGATCTTTGTCAATGTTCATAGAAAAGCGGTTGATCCTATCCCGGGTGGTCTATTGATCAGTAAATAGGTTTCAGGTTTCAGTTGTCAGGATTTTTACTTCGAACCGCAGAATTTCGAAGGATGGCATCGCTGCGCTCTATCTAATTAAATCGATAGAATTCCTTACTTCGACATTCGACATTCAATATTCATTATTCGATATTCGTTTTTCAGAATTCTTTTCTCGGTTGGTGAATATCTACAGGCACTGAATCGCGTTACTTCCTCCGTTCATAGCTGGTGACCAGCACTTCCCGCGGCTTGACCCCGTCCGATGGCCCGACCACGCCCTCTTTTTCCATCACCTCAATCATGCGGGCGGCACGGTTGTAGCCGACACGCAAATGACGCTGAATCATGGAAATAGACGCCTGTCTGGTTTTGGTTACCAGGGCAATCGCGTCATCATAGCGCTCGTCATACTCCTGCTCCTCGTCGGCCGCCGCATCAGCGGCTGCCGCTTCGGTGACCTGATCGTCATAATCAGGTTTCGCCTGGGCCCGCAGGAATTTGGTAATCTGCACCAGTTCGGACTCGGAGATATAAGCCCCATGAATCCGCTGCAATTTAGCCGTGCCCGGCGGCAAAAACAGCATGTCCCCGCTTCCAAGCAGGTTTTCCGCGCCGTTGGTATCGATGATGGTGCGCGAATCGGTTTTCGAAGAAACTTGAAATGTCAGGCGGGTCGGGAAGTTAGCCTTGATGATCCCGGTCAACACATCCACCGACGGCCGCTGGGTGGCCAGGATCAGATGAATGCCGGCAGCCCGGGCCATCTGAGCCAAACGGGTCAAGGTGACCTCCACGTCCCGGGAGGCCAGCATCATGAGGTCGGCGAGCTCATCGATGACAATCACCAGGTAGGGCAGCTTTTGCAGATCGCTATCGTCATCGGGATTGTCAAGCGCCGCGATCTTTTTATTATACTGGCTGATGTTACGCGTATTCATCTTGGAAAGCAGCTCGTAGCGTCTTTCCATTTCCCGTACCGCCCAAAAAAGGGCATTGGTTGCTTTCTTGGCGTCAATGACCACCGGGGTAATCAGATGCGGAATACCGTCGTAGCTGGAAAGCTCGATTCTTTTGGGGTCGACCATGATAAGCTTGACATCGTCCGGAGTGGCCTTGTAGAGCAGGCTGCAAATCATCGCATTGAGGGCCACACTCTTTCCGGTTCCGGTTGCGCCGGCGATCAGTAAATGCGGCATCTTGTCAAGGGCCGCAACCACTGGATTGCCGACAATATCCTTGCCCAGGCAGATGGTTAATTTCGAACTGGATTTGTCGAACGCACTGGAAGCCACGATTTCCTTGAAGCACACTTTTTCACGGTTGACATTCGGCACCTCGATGCCGACCACGGCTTTACCCGGAATCGGTGCCACAATCCGGATGCTGGTAGCCCTCAGTGCCAGCGACAGGTCATCGGAAAGATTGACAATCTTGTTGATTTTCACACCGGCAGCAGGTTCATATTCGTAGGTGGTGATAACGGGGCCCGGTGACACGGCAACCACTTTGCCGTGAACCCCGAAATCTTCCAGCTTTTTTTCGAGCAGCTGGGACTGCATGCGCAGATTTTTATCATCCGAGGACAGCGGTGGTTCTGCCGGATCATTGAGGAAACTAAACGGCGGTATCTGATAGCCCTTGCCGCTGCGCATAAAATCGAAGACTTCCTGCCTGGCGGGCGCAACGGTCTTGATGGGTTTGACAGGCTTGGCCTTGATTTGAATCTTTTTGGCTCGCCTGGCCATTGTTTCTTTATCTACCAGAACACGCTTTTTGGCTTTTTCCCTGCGCTCCTTTTGTTTCAGGATGAATGTGGTCAAGCGGTCATTGATAAGGTTCATCCACAGCCAGATGCGTTTGCCAAAGGCTATCAGGGAAAAGCCGGTAGCCAGAATAAATCCGATGATCCACAGCAGAATTAAAATGATGGCGCTGCCGGCAAAGTTGGTAAACTTCACCAGAAAGGCTTTGAAGGGGATACCGATAATGCCGCCGGCGGAGAATTTATTGCCGAATAGGAAAATATCATTCTGCCGCAGGGACAATAGCGCGCCGGTGACCACCACCAGGATAATTCCGCCGATCAGGGTCGAGATCATGGCTTTGTTGGGATGGTTGCCAAAGAAATGTATACTTGACAGCAGTAATAGAATCGGGATCCAGAAGGCCCCCAACCCGAAAAGGCCGATCAGCATGCCCGCAACATGTGCCCCGACGATACCGAATAGATTATGAATCTGCCCGGCAGCTCTGGCGTTATTGATGGAAGGGTCAGCAGGACTGTACGATAGAAGGCTAATCAGGGTAAAGATAACAAGAAAGAAAAGTATGATTCCGTAAATTTCTTTGCGCATGGGTTTGTATCCAGCTTAGGGCTGCTGGTCACTTTAATCACATCTCGGGTTAGTTGTTTTTGGTCGCTGTAACTAACCGGCACAAGGTACAGGGTGTAGGCTATAAGGAAATACGCATTGCAGAATTTTCTGAACCTTTTACCTTATACCCTGCACCTTATACCAGATGGAGCCACCGACTTCGGTTCCGAAAAGGCAGCGGGGAATTTTTTCGCAGTCAGTCGCTGTTGACGGGCTACACCTCCATTATAAACGGAAGTATAACCGGACGACGTCCGATGGTAAAGAAAAAATATTGCCGTAAGGCCGTTTGGATTTTGGATCGAATTTTACCGACCCTGTTGGGCGTATCAAACGCAATTTCATCAACTATTTCTAAAATAACGCATTGGGCATCTTGAAGCAAATGGCCGGTTTCGGTTTCAAAGACAAACCCGCGGGACACGATTTCCGGTCCGTACATAATGATACCGGTTTCCTCATCAAAGGCCATCGTGACGGCCACCAATCCCTCCTCTGAGAGAACCCGCCTTTCCTTGAGCACACTGCGCCCGACATCCCCCACGCCTTTGCCGTCGATAAGCACCCGACCGGTGGTGACGCTTCCGTTCAGCCTGCCGCCGCTTTCATCAAACTCTATGATTTGACCGTTTTCCGCCAGCAGGATATTGTTCTCGGAGACCCCCACTTCCTTTGCCAGCCTGGCATGCAATATCAAATGGCGGTATTCACCGTGGACGGGGATGAAATACTCGGGTTTGGTCAGGTTAATCATCAGCTTCAGCTCTTCTCTGAAAGCATGGCCGGACACATGAATATCGGATATTTTTTCATAGATGACGTCGGCACCGATTCGATAGAGGTCGTTGATGATCTTGCCGATCGCTTTTTCATTGCCAGGGATGAATTTTGAAGACAAAATAACCGTATCGCCAGTTTTAATTTTGATTTGCTTGTGAATGCCTGAGGCCATGCGTGCCAGGGCCGACATGGGCTCTCCCTGGCTGCCGGTGGTTATCATAATGATGTCATCATCGGGATAATCCGGCACCTGCTCGATATCGATTTCCATGTCTTCAGGAATCGTGAGGTGCCCAAGCGCCTTGGCGATGTTTACGCTGACCTCGATACTACGGCCGCTGATCACAATTTTCTTCCCTCTGGCCCTGGCGATATCGACGATAAGCTGGGTTCGGGCGATATTGGAGGCGAACAGGGCCACAATGATGCGGCCCTTGCTGGCGGCAATGATTTTGTCCAGTGTCTCGCCGATCTCCTTATCTGAAATCGTATAGCCTTCCTTTTCCACATTAGTGGAATCGGACAGCAGCGCCAATACCCCTTTTTCGCCGACACGGGCAAATTTATTTAAGTCGGTCGACATACCACCGACGGCGCCATAGCCAATTTTATAATCACCGGTATGCACCAGCGTCCCGCAAGGGGTGTTGATCACCAAGCCGACACCGTCAACCACGCTATGCCCCACCCGGATAAACTCGATAGTAAACGGACCCAACCGCAACTTTTCATCGAGGTTGATTTCATGCAGGGCCGTCGATTGTATCAGATCGCCCTCTTCCAACTTGTGGCGCACCAGTCCCAGGGTAAAAGGTGTTCCGAAAACCGGCACCTTGATATCTTTGAGCAGGTATGGCAGTGCCCCAATATGATCCTCATGGGCATGGGTTAATACGACGGCGGCCAGTTTTGATCGGTTCTGGCGCAGATACGCCATGTTCGGTATGACAATATCAACCCCGAGCATGTAATCCTCGGGAAACATCAAACCGCTGTCGACCAGAAAGATGGTGTTACCGTATTCGAACACCATCATATTCAGACCGATTTCGCCCAATCCACCAAGGGGGATTATTTTAAGTAAGGACATGTTTTGTTGGTAACTCTATTTTTTAAGATATTTATCTATACGGTTAGTAAAAGGGCCGAATTTTAAAATAATCCCTTAGTTTATTAGTTGATAAGTTAAATATTTGATTAGCTGGCATGGCCATGGAATGGCCGGTTGACTGGTTGAATGAGTTGATTGAGTTGATTAAGTAAAAGCGATGGGCTCTGATCCTCAGGTTTTTACTTAATCAACCAATCAACTCAATCAACTTAATCAACTCAATAACCTAATATATATCCCAAATCCACAAATCTAGTTGGTGTTATCGAACTTTCGGCAAATAACCGCTCGGACTTGTTCCATCAAATCCTGCTTGGTTTCCCTGGAATAGCCGGTGGTATCGATCGGTTTGGCAATCTGCATTTCAACCGCACCCCGATTGATCCGCAGGCTGCTTTTGGCCATAATGGACCTGGTCCCCTTCAGAATAATCGGTACAATGGGAACACCGGAATCAACGGCCATGACAAATCCGCCTTTTTTAAAGGGGCTGATGTTGCCGTCCCGGCTGCGGGTGCCTTCCGGAAATATCATGACCGAAACGCCGTTTTTCATTCTTTGGGCGGCTTCGCTTATGCTTTTAAAAGCAGATTCTTGATTGAAGCGATCGATTTTGACATAGCCCGCACCAAGCATGGCGCGACCAAAAACCGGTATTTTGAATAACTCGGCTTTTGCAAGCCACCTGAATTGGACCGGCAGATACCCCAACAGAACCGGAATATCAAAGTTGCTCTGATGATTGGCCATATAAATGTAGGATTTGCCCGGCTCGATATTGGTTAAGCCATGGACCCTGACCGGCACGCGGCTGACCATTAGAATGGATCGGGCCCAGATCCTGGCAATGATATGAACGGGATCCCCGGTCCGCGTAAAAAAAGACATGATAATGGCCACGATCCCTAATACAGCAGTTGTCACCACCACCCACAGGATAATAAAGGCCGTGCGGATCATTATCAACTCATTACTCCCAGCCGGTTAAATATATTATCAATCAATTCGATCAACCAGTTGCGTTGCCGCTCGGTGGCGTATTGAATGCAATCACAACGCATACGGGTCTTGGTGCGCACCAGCAGTTCGCACGCAATCCGGCCCTGGTCGAGGTCAAGCGCCAAATAATGGGGCCGGCATTGCGCATGTTGACGCTGGATATCCGCCAGGAGTTCGGCGGCAACCGGTATCCAGTAAATACCGTCCATTTCAGCCGGACCAAATTCTTTATCCAGATATTTTTTGAGTGCTTCGTAATCTTGCGGACGGAGTTCGTCGACGACATATTGCTTCATTTTATCCTGGTAGCCACTTTTAATTTTAGGCGACAAAAAATTATATTCAGGTTAAAGTAGAATTATCACAGATCCTGGCAAGTCGCAAGGCGGGCGGCAGCATCGGACTGTCACCACCCGCAACGTTTGAAGCACTGACGTGCTTTTATCTTCCCCCGCCCATAAGGGCGGGGAAATCCAGGCCACCCGCTTTGCAGGTGGTCGTTGACTCAGGCCCCGGGGGGAAGCACCATGGGAAAACACAAATCATCCTTGGTATGGATTGGCGCAATCGCCATTTGGTTGTTACTGGCGGCACCACGGGTGATGATGGCCGGCACGTCAGCGCTTGCATATACCGGTGCTTTCACGGGTATCGGCAAGGGAACCGGCCTTGCACCGGAAACCGAACTTGTTCTTACCGGCGGCTATCGCAGGGATGATTTAGACTGGAACATTGCCGGAGATATCAACGGCAATAATCCAAACATCATTTCGGAACTGACCTGGGATGATCTTGAAAGTTATCAATTGAAATTCCAGGGTCGCCTCATTTGGCCCAATCTGGTTGCCTTGAAGGGATCAGGGGCCTATGGCTGGCTTTTTAACGGCCAAAACCAGGATTCGGACTATGCCGGAGATAACCGTACCGGCGAGTTTTCACGGTCCAATAACACAACCGAAGACGACTGCGTGTGGGATGCCTCCCTGGCGGTGGGCTATCCTATCAGATTCGAAAAGACCGTTATCGTGACCGTCACCCCCCTGGCAGGGTACTCCCATCACGAGCAGCAATTGAACATCACCGACGGATACCAGACCATCGCGACACCCGGCGTCACCCCGCCTGTGGGACCGTTTGATGGCCTGGACAGCACCTACGAGACCGAATGGAAGGGACCCTGGATAGGCATCGACCTGCAGTTTAGGGCGCCCCGAGTAACCACCTTTGCCCACCGACTTGAAACCTATTTGACCTACGAATATCATTGGGCCGATTTCGAAGCGGTCGCCAATTGGAATCTGAACGACAATTTTGCCCATCCCAGGAGCTTCAGGCATGATACCGAGGGCCGCGGCTGGGTCATCGGCGCTGGCATCAATTGCATCCTCGATCAACACTGGGCCCTGAACCTCAGCTTTGATTATCAGGAATGGTCGACAGACGACGGCACCATAAAATTTTATCTGGCCGATGGGACTACCCATAAACAGCAATTGAATGAGGTCAACTGGACCTCCTACGCGCTGATGATGGGACTTTCGCTAAGATTTTGAACACCGAAAATCCAACCGGGTAATCAGGGATAGTTTAGCAGCAAAGCCAAAAAGAAGCGTAAAATCCCAGAGAACAAGCACCAAATTACAAACAAATTCCAATGACCTAAATTTCAAATTCAAAACACATTCACCCCCCTACTGGTGCAGCTGGCTTAATCTCTGAGTGGAAATGATTTTCTCAGCTAAACTCTGCATTTTCGGTGATTGTTTAGGTCATTGGTTATTGAGATTTATTTGGGATTTGGTGCTTGAGATTTGGAATTTTTTAGGGGGAATCTTTAACTTATCGGCTTTTAAGGGCGATAGGTTCAAAAATATTCCTTCATCAGGAGAAAAAAAACCCCTGCCCTGGCGCGCGGGACCAGGATCAGGGGGATTTCAACAGGGTATGATTAGGTCTCTTCGACCACGATTGCGCCTTCTTCACAAACTTCGACGCAGCTTTCGCATCCAAGGCATTCCTCGGCATTGACGGGTACGGATTTGCCGTCCTGCATTTCAAATACTTCAACGGGACAGACATCTACGCACTCTTCGCAGCCAGCACACTTGTCTTCATCGACGATCGGATTAAAAGCCATTAGGAAAATCTCCTTTCAATGAATTATTTAAAATGGTGTCGATACCAACCATTGGATCCAGCAACAGATGACCCCTGTACCAGGGAAAAGTCCATATACCAATTAAAATAGCGAGTCAAGCCTTCTTGCCATATTTTTCCGAATTTAGACCAAAAGGCTTGCCAGTCCAGCCGGCCGACGCACCGATTGTAATTATCATGAGTGCGCCGCTTGAAATACCTTCTAGGGTTCGACAAGGCACAGAAGGGTGTTGATTGCACCCGCCCAGGGTGCGGGCAGATCGGCTCCGGGATCTTCCATGCCCGTGGCGCGGCAAAATAATCGGAGGGCATTTTGATTTGGCACGAGGTAGATTTCTAGCCTTACGGTATTCTCCGCAGAGGGAAATTCCAGGTCCGGCACCTTTTGAAAGGCAGCTTCACTCCATTTATTATAAGTGATTTCAGAAAGATAAGAAAGAAGTTCATCCTGCCAGGGGATCGGCGCCCGGTTGGTTGGGTCAAATTGCGGAATTGTATCGACATCGATGATTTTTTCGAACCGGGAGGCGGCGTCGAGCAAATGATCCACTACTGCCGGGCGATGGGTCACAAATAATTCAGGCGGGGTCCGATCTTTTCGTAATAGCCGGATCCAGGCTGCCAGTCGCTCCGCAATCAAATAATCGGTGTTTACATCCGGCATATTGCCGGATTCTTTATTAAATTCAGCTGCAAGGGTATCCTCTTCGACCTTAAGATCCTGGATTAAATCCTGCTTTTTTTGCTCGAATTCTGCCAGAACATCATCGAGTTGCGCACTTTGCTGGTCGAATTTCTGGGCAAAATGCAGAAATATTCTGGACGTTAAAACCCGGTCCGGCGATTGATCGCTTGTGGAACTGCCAACCTGCTTTTTGACTTCGGCGACGATGTGCGAAGACAATGATGGGTCTAGAAGCGGTGCCGAGGCCCTAATGGTTTTTAGAGATGCTGGATTGATGCCGGCGTTTCCGATATTGAGCTCTGCCCATTCCATGTAGGTTTCGGCCGCTGACGCCAGTTGCCTTTCATTTCCCTGCACGGGAATCCGTATGTCGATAACACCCTTGTCGACCCAGGGTCGCATGCTCAACGGGAGTCTGTCCGCCAGCGGCTGGTAAACCATAAAACGACCGAAACAGGCCGCCACGGCCTCCGCCACCGGGTTGGAAATGTAAGTGTAGGGGAAGTATACAGGTGTCATGATACCATCAAACTATTGTTATTGGTTCATTCAAAATCAGTTGCTCATATTGTTCGGGCAGGTTTTTGGTATTTAGTATTTGGTGTTTGGAGGTTGCTTCTGTGGCGGGGATTCCAAACACCAAAAACAAAAAACCAACCACTATATCTTCTCATCCTGCACCAACACCCCACGGGCCTCTAATTGCTCACGAATTTGGTCGGCAAGGGTCCAGTTGCGATCTCGCCGGGCCTGGTTTCTGGTTTCAACAAGCTCCTGGATTTCACTGTCATAAACCGGCGGCTTGTATTCGAGAAAGCCGAGAACCTGGTCTATTTTATAAAAGGCATCTAAAATTTTGGAAGCATCCGACACCGCAATCTTTTTTTCCAACGCCAGGATATTAATTTTTTTAATGTTTTTAAACAGCGAGGCCATTGCTGCCGATATATTCAGATCATCATCCATGGCGGTGGTAAACCCATTTTTAATGTCATAGAGCAACTGATCCAATTCGTTATAGGGCCGTCCGTTATTGATGCTCCTTAACGTATTGAAGAACTGATCGATCCGTTTTAATGAATGCCGGGCGTTGTTTAACCGGTCCCGGGAGAAGGTGATCGGCTTGCGGTAATGGGTTGAAAAAAGCCAAAACCGAATCAGCCGGCCGGAGTATCCCTGGTCGAGAAGGTCCGTCAGGGTATAGGCGGAATCGTTTTCATCCACTTTTTTCCCGTCGATTAAAATCCGGTCGCAGTGAATCCAGAACCGCGCCAGAGGTTTGCCGGTGATGGCCGCCGCGATGGCATTTACATTTTCGTGATGGGGAAACAGCAACTCCCGGCTGCTGGCGTATATGTCATAATTATCCCCCAGGTATTTCATCGACATGGCGGCACACTGTATATGCCATGAAGGACGTACGTTTCCCCAGTCGGTCTTGGTGAAAATACCTCTTTTCAGCTCCGACAGTCTGGAACGCTTAAAAAGGGTGAAATCCCGGGGATTTTCTTTCTCATACTCATCAAGATCAACGGTGGCGCCCAGCTTTATCTTGTTTATATCGATGCCGGATAACTTTCCGTAGTCTGAAAATCGGGAAATATCAAAATACAGGGAGCGGAGCTTTTCATAGGCCAGACCTTTGCTCACCAGCTTTTGGGAAAGCGACACCATATCCTCAACATGTTCGCTGGCTTTTGGATATTTCTGAGCCGGTTGAACGTCGAGTACCGTCAGATCATCGAGAAACTGCTCCATATGGCCCCGGGCGAATCGTTCCAGGTCCATGCCGGCCTGTTCGGATCCCTGGATAGTTTTATCGTCAAGATCGGCGATATTAACGATATGGTGGACATCATATCCCCGATATCGCAAATAGCGACACAATTGATCGGCAAACACATAGCGCCGCATCTCGCCGATGTGCATCCTGCCGTGCGCGGTTGGTCCATATGAGTAAACCGACACGTGTTTGGGCCGGATGGGCTGAAAGGTCTCTTTGCGTTTGGTCAGGGTATTGAACAGTTTCAGTCCGATATCGTCGGCAACGGCAAAGAGAGATGTGCTCAGGTAGCGTTCACCGCCATCGGGCAATATGACCACCAGGGTGCCCCCGTCCAGTTGTCGCGCCTCTTCCAGGGCCACGGCCATTGCGGCGCCACTGCTCATACCCACCAGCAGGCCCTCGGTTGCTGCCAGACGCCGGGCCATTTCATAAGCGACCTCATCGTCAATATTAACCTGTTTATCCAGACGATTTTTTTCAAAAATCTCGGGGCAGTAAGCCTCTTTCATATTTTTGAGCCCCTGGATCTTATGCCCAAGATAGGGTTCAACCCCGACAATTTGAATGGCAGGATTGAGCTCTTTCAGCTTCCGGGAAGACCCCATCAAGGTACCGGTGGTGCCCATGCAGGCAACCAGGGTTGTAACCGCGCCATCGGTTTGCTGCCAGATTTCCTGGGCCGTGCCATGATAGTGTGATTTCCAGTTGGCCTCGTTATTGAACTGGTCGACGACGAAATAACGCTCGGGATCTTCCCGGGCCAGGCGATAGACCTCTTCGATGGCCCCGTCGGTTCCCAAATGTCCGGGGGTAAGCAGAATATCGGCGCCACGGGCCTGTAAAATTTTTCGTCGCTCGACACTGACCGCCTCGGACATGGTCAGCATCAGCCGATAGCCCTTGACCCCGCACACCAGCGCCAGACCGATGCCGGTGTTGCCGCTGGTGGCCTCAATCACCGTTTTTTCATGGGTCAGCTCGCCGGATTTCTCCGCGGCTTCGATCATATAGAGAGCCGGCCGGTCTTTGGTGGAGCCACCCGGATTAAAATATTCAAGCTTGGCAAACACTTTAACCTTCGGGTTGGGATTCAGTTTTTTGATCTCAACCAGCGGTGTGTTGCCGATGATGTCCAGAATAGTCCGAGTCATATTACCTTACGAGTATTGCTACATGTTAAAATTGAAAGGAAAACCGCAGAATATCGAATATCGAACCGCAGAATATTGAAGGATGGAATCGCTGCGCTCTATCTATTAAAATCGATAGAATTCCTTACTTCGACATTCGACATTCAATATTCATTATTCGATATTCGCTTTTTATATGCGCTCCGTGCAACTGCGTTAGGGCGGGCCACCGCGCCCGCCGAATTCAGATCATTGTGACCTACCGTTTATGGTCGGCACAGTGGCCGACCCTACTCGGACACTACGATGTTCGATCTGACACCTGACAACTGAAACCTAATTAATCAAGAACTTCCGTCAGCACTTTACGAATATCAGCCTGCACCTGCATCTTATCCCTGGACGCATCGATAATCCTGAAGCGCTCCGGCTCCAGGCGGGCAAGCTCCAGATAGCCGGCCCGAACTTTTTCGTGAAAACTGATGGTTTCCGCTTCAAAACGGCTCTCGTTGTCGCTGCGATTGCCGCTATTGAGTTCTTGCCAGGCCCGGGCCAGACCGACACGGGGCTCAAGATCCAGCAGCAGGGTGATATCCGGTTTAAAATCCGCCAGCACAAGTCGGTGCAATTCGCAGATGAAGCCGGTGTCAATGCCGCGGGCATATCCCTGATAAACCACGGTGGCATCAAAATAGCGATCGCACAAAACCACTTTATTGTCGGCGAGACAGGGTTTCACCAATCTATCGATATGCTGGGCCCGATCGGCCATATAGAGAAGCAACTCGGCCGTGGGAACGATGCCCTTGCTCGAAGGGTTCAGCAAAATGGATCTGATTTGCCTGCAGATGTCAGTCCCGCCGGGCTCGCGGGTCACGACACACGGCTGTCCCCTGTCTTCAAAAAACGCAGCGAGATCTTTTATCTGGGTCGTTTTACCGCAGCCCTCGATGCCTTCTAAAGTAATAAACATATTTTTGGGCCTCTCATTCAAAGAAAGCGTATATTCATTGGCACAATAAGAAATCACACGGCCAATAGATTCGTTGGTCTCCCGGCCCAAAGGTTCCCGGTTCAAGGTTCAGAGGTTGAAAGGTTTCCCCTGCTAAGAGCCGATACATCAGCCCTGAACGCTGAACCCTGAATCTTTGAACCCCAGAATCCTATTTCCGGCCTTTTATGATCTTATCCAGCTCCCAGCCCTGAAGGTCTTCCAGCAAGCGGTAATCCGTCAT
>JAFDCJ010000201.1 GCA_019312835.1 Deltaproteobacteria bacterium | reverse complement strand
GTGAACTCAGTGATCTCGGTGGTGATATGAAAACTTTTCTTTGGGCGGATTGAAATACCCGAATTTCAGGTTCGGAAATCGTTGCCGTATCTGCTTTAGCAAAACTTCCATCCCGATGGGCTCACCGGAAGATGCCGCAGCGTCCATTTGCCGCCAGTAGCGCACCGGATCGAAGTTAAGGTTGCGCCACTGGATCATGTGAATCGGATATTGCTCTAAAAATTGTTCAAGGGCGGCGGCTTCCGCCGGGGTGTCGCTGAACCCGGGGCAATTGAGGTAATTAACGGCAACAAATTTTTTACGCGCCAGCGCCGTTTCGATGCTGGCAAGGACATCGGCAAAGCCGTATCCCCGGGGCCGAAAGTAGGCGTCGTAGCAGGCTTTGCGCACGCTGTTCATGCTGATGCGGATGCTGTCCAGACCGGCATCAAAAAGTGACGGCAGGCGGTCCGGCAGGCTGCCGTTGGTGTTCATGTTGATGGTGCCCCGGTCGGTTTGCGATCGAATCTGTTCGATGGCCGGCCCGATCACATGGTCTGCCAGAAGCGGATCGCCTTCACAGCCCTGGCCGAAACTGACAACGCTGCCGTCAACCTGCGTGATATGGGCGAGGGCCACTTCGGCGATCTCCTGCGGGGAGGGGGTGAAGGCGATACGGTCCTGACTGTGGTGGATATCGGAATTTTGTTGCAGGGAAAGGCATCCCAGACAGCGGGCATTGCACGCTTGGGCGGTCGGCAGCGGGGCTTCATAGCGACCGAGAAAAAAATTTTTGCCGGCCGGGCATCCATAGGTCAGGGCACAATTCTCAAGGTGGGCCCGCAGGCGATTGTCCGGCATTTGGCGGCGCATCCGCTCGACCCCGGCGATCACCTCGTCGCGGGGCATCTGCCGCAGATCCTGACGCGGTTCGGCGTCCACCTGGACCACGGCCGATCGAAAGCCATCTGCATGCCACCCGACCGCACCGTAGGAGAACAAGGGGAGGGTCTGTGATCGCCGGGTTTCGCCATAGGCGCTGATCCGGGTAATCACATAGCCCGGTGAATTGAACGCCGCGACCGGATAGACCATTTCGCCGGGATCGTAGGGATTTTCATGCAGGGTCTCGAGCTTGCCGGTGTCGATGTTCAGCAGGACAGGTTTGCGATCCGGCAGCATCATCAGTTCGCTGCCGAAAGGCAGGCGGCGGGTTTGCGCCACGGTTAAAGGCGCTAATTTGGCGCCCGCCATTCCCACCGCGGCGTAGCCATCGAGCTCGAATATCTCCCCGGCGTCGCTGGCGACCAGGGCGGTGAGCATGATGCCATTTGTTTTCGTAGTTATTTCAGATACCAACGGTCCTCAACCATCCTTTGCAACTGTGTCCGTTCGGCCTTATCTCAAATGATTTCTTAACATTTTAAATTCCCGGTAGCCGGGCTTTTTCCGACCGCCGTTGGTCATAAGCCCCACGGTATTGAGATCAGCGTCAAACTCGGCCAGGGTTATGTCATGGAGCAACACCCAGACCACCACAGAGACATCTACCTGCTCCAGAAACGCCGGCAGCCGGCGAATGTAAGCCAGCTGCTCGCTCTCGCTGCCGCTTCCCCCGGTGGGCGACCCCACCTCCATCAAACGGCATTCGAAATCTATCGGTGGGAGCGGCTTTCCAGCCGCGAATTCTACCCATGCGGACAGTGCCGATTGTGGCTGGAAAGCCGCTTCCAGCATAAAACAGGCACCCTGGTTCCTATGGTCCGGCGGGCACGGTGGCCCGCCCCACTGCGGCTTTTGCTGTGAGCTATCAGCTAAGAGCTCCGAGCTACGCGAGCATTGAGCTAGGCGCTATCCTCCGGCATAAACATCACGCAGCGAGAGGTCCGCCCGTCCACTTTTAAGACAAACGGCCGGTCAAGGACGGCGTGGGCCACAAAAGGGGTCTCATGGGCAATCGGCAATGATTGGATCCAGTCCCAGTCCACAAAGTCCCGGTCGTCATCGGTTACGGTCACATAATTGATTCCCAGCGTGGAGATGTTATGGAAAAAATGGGATCCCTGGGACGGCTCGGCCCTGAGCTCGTCGGAGGCGGTTTCGATCATGGCCCCGACGCCGCTGATCTCGGCCCAGGACACCGGAACCCCCAGCCAGCGGTCGGCCGAACCCCAGCGCCCGGGACCGATGAGAAGATATTTGCGTTTTTCCTGCTGCAAAGCGGCATTGAGTTCGCCGATCTCCCGCGCGATCTGAGGTGTTTGACCGGCCTCAAAAATGTCCGGTTTGACATATAGAATGTCGGCAATATCGGTTTTTTCGGCATTGCCCAAAGCATTAAAGGAATGACAGAAGGCCCGGGCGACATCCGCCTCGCTGATTTCAACCTGGCCGAGCTCGGCCCTGGCGGTCATGGGTCTTAACTGCAAAAATGCAAATTCCGCTTTGCTTTGGGGGTCTGCGGGCCAGTTGACCGAAAACTCAAGCTCCACCGGGCAGCCCATTCCCTCCTGGCCCATATCCAGCACATCCGTTAACAAGGCGGCGAGCGGAAATAAATCGAATTTTAGGATCTGGGCGAAGGTCAGAACCCGGTAGCCGGGCACGTGGGTGGTGTCGCGGATACGGTGCTCTTCGGGAAAGTAGGTGCTGGCCAGTTTTTGCATCGGCGGGTCATTTTCAACTTCGTCGACCTCTCTTTTGGAAAGGTTGGCATCTTCGTTGATGCCGAGTTCCGGATAGGGACCGCCCATCTTAAGCGAGAAGAAATAGCGCTGGGAGTTTTCCAGAATATCTTCCACGCTGGTCCGCTGGGGCAGGATCTGGGGATACTTGGGAGAAAACCGCAGGGCTTTCTCGCCCTCCATCACGGTTTTACCCAGTCCCATGGCCACGGTGGTGATCCCCTCTTCCGGCTTCATCTTGGAAAAAGGATAGTAATTGTATGACTGGGCCACCCCGGAGATGGCCGGATAAAAATACTCCCCGTAATGCTCGCCAACGAGCTGCTGAATGATGACCGCCATTTTCTCTTCTTCCGTCCGATGACCCACTCGTTTTGAAAAGGCCCGCGGGCTCTGAAAATAGGTCGAGGCATACACCAGTTTGATGGCCTGAATCAGCTGCTCCAGCCGGATTTGCAGATCGGGATGATCATTGGGCAGCATGTAGGTCCGGTAAAGACCGGCGTAGGCGCGAAACTGGGCATCTTCCAGCAAACTGGAGGAGCGCACCGCCAGGGGATAGGTGACATCCGTCAGGTAGGCCTTCAAGTCATCGGCGATCCAGTGGGGAAAGTGCGCCGCCCCGAAAGCGGCGGCAATTTGCTCGTCATCGGCATCGGACTTGGAAAGCCCCTTCAACTCATTTTCTTCCACAAAGGCATCGAACCCCTCGGTGGTAATCACCATGGTGCGGGGAATAAAAATGTTGATGTCTTCGTATTTTTCGTGCAGCCCGGTTGAGCGCTGCAACAGGTTGGATACAAAAGCCAGCCCGCGGGCCTTGCCGCCCAGAGAACCCTTGCCGATTTTGAAGAACTCCGTATCCAGGTCGAAGCCATCGGCCTCGAAATTGACCACCACCCCCTTTTGGCGCTGCCGGCGCCGGGCATGAATAATCGAGACAAGATGCTGGCGATGGCTCTCAACACTGGTAAAATCCTCCTCCCGGATGGGGCGAACTTTGGAGGCCAGGTTGATTTCGGTGCGGGCAAACAACCAGCGGGAAAGATCGTTGCGGCTGGTGTGGTGGACAAAGGAGTCTTCGGGAATTTCCTGGATACACCGTTCAAAAGAGCGCAGATCCGAGGCCCGTGCGATTTCCGAGCCATCGGGTTTGCGGAAGATGAAATCGCCAAAGCCAAGTTGCTCCATGAAAAAGGAGCGCACCTCGGCGATCAGGGTGGGTGAATTTTTATCGACAAATACCGCCGGAATTGTGGTCGCCTTTGCGGCGTTGGAGGACTCGGAGCTGGTCAGCAGCAGGGGAATGTCAAAGCGCTCCTTTTTGATATGAGACAAAAAGCTCACCCCGGCATCGTGATCCAGCCGGCCGTTGCGCGGAAAGCGCACATCTGAAATGACCCCCAGCACATTGGGCTCATACTTCTGGTAGAGATAGAGGGCCTCTTCGTAATTGCGGGCGACCAGAATTTTCGGGCGCGCGCGCATGGTGAGCAGGCGATGCTCTTCGTTGAGCCCCTTTTGCAAAAGGGCCTGGGTCTGGCTGACCAGCTCCCGGTATAAAACGGGCAGCAACGTTGAGATGTATACGGGCGAATCTTCAACAAATAGAATCACCCGGATGCCGGCCAAATCGGTATCACGGGCGACATTCATCCGATCCTCGGCACTTTTTACAAGCGCCACCAGGATATCGGTGTTGCCCGACCACACAAAGGTGCGGTCGATGCCCGGCGGCTGCATAAACACCCGGCTGGATTCCTCCGACGGCAGGGCACTGTGGGTTAACAGAATGACCGGCAGTTCGGGATCTTTTTCCTTTATTTTCTGCCCCAGCATAAAGGCATCCCCGTCGGCCAGATGCAGCATGGTGATAACCAGGTCGAAATTTTTTTCAGACAGCGCTGCCAGGGCCTCTTCCGCCGTGGAAACCCAGGTGAAGCGGGGCGGGTTGCTGAGATTCAGCCCGCGGTATTCGTGAATGATCCGCTCGGAGAGACGGCAATCCTCCTCCATGATCCAGGCATCGTAGGGGGTAGAGACCAGCAGGATCTGTCCGACCTTTTTGGCCATTAATTCATGGAAAATTTTAAAACTCGGGTCAAAATCTTCTGCAAAACTTTCGATTTCCAGCTCCATGGGAAATGATCCTTTAAACGTATTTAACGATATTAAAATTGCCAGGCTCAGGATTGTTTGAAGCCATGAGCCTTTCGATCCTGGAGTACGGGAGTGATGGCGTATTGGAGTGCTGGACAAAACCACCTTGTCGGCCATGGTTCCGATACTCCATTACGCCACCACTCCAAAAAGTATGTATTATTAATAGCAGCCGTTGGATCAGTTTCTTTGTGGTTGTGGATCCGACCAATTTTTTTATAAAACCATACCTTTCTATAAATCTCAATGCTAATCATATTTGTAATTGACAGCCAATCTAACAACGGTATTATGATTATTTTATTTAAATTGTCACGACGCCAAGGGGAAAGAATGGATAACATGGTTTCAAAATCACAATTTAAGTCACGCGCCTCGTATTATTTTCGTGAGGTAGAAAAATCGGGTAAAAATCTAATCATCGGCGCCCATGGGAAACCGGTCATTAAAATTGCTCCGTATACTGAATACCCCGAAACAGCACTGGAAGCTCTCCGTGATACCGTCATTGATTATAAGGAACCAACTGAGCCAGTGCGTTTTGATGAATGTAAGACATAATAGTTAGGTTTTATAAATCATAACAATATGTTAAACAAAAAAGGAAGACCTTTTGGATATCTGGCTAACACTTAAGAAAGCGCTGGAAATGTATCCGGACAGTATTGGCGTCGTGGATGGCGGCCGTACCTTTACCTACGCCCAAATCGGCGATCGCGTGAAGGGCCTGGCACGGTTTTTCCAGGCCCAGGGAATCCAACCCGGCGACCGGATCTCAATCCTGGAAGTCAATTCCCATGCGTTCCTGGAAACCTATTATGCCGCCGCCGGCATCGGCGCGATCCTAAATCCGCTCAACTACCGGCTGGTCGCCAGGGAAATAGCCTACATTTTAAATGATTCCGGGACCGACTGGCTGGTGGCCGCATCCCGCTTCGCCGATGTGGTCAACGGCGTGCTGGCCGAAGATACGTCCTTGAAGGGGGTGATCTGGATCGGGGAGTCGCCCGAAGCATCGGCGGAGATTCCGTATTTTAACTACGACGATGCCGTTGAAAACCATGCCGGCGCCTTTGAACCGGTGACCGTGGGGGAAAATGATGTCGCCCATCTTTACTATACCAGCGGAACCACCGGACAGCCCAAGGGCGTAATGCTGACCCATAAGAACGTCTGCCTGCATGCCCTGGGAACCATTGCCGAGCTCAAGCTGATGGACAGCGACGTCTGGGGGCATATTGCACCGATGTTTCATCTGGCCGATGCCTGGGCCACCTTTGCCGTCACCTGGGTGGGCGGCCGGCATGTGATGGTGGGTCAGTTCGAGCCCGAAGCGGTCATGGCCACCATCGAGCAGCAGCGCATGACCCTGAGCAACATGATTCCCACCATGCTCAATCTGATGATCAAACATCCCCGGGTGGCTGAATATGATTACGGTAGCCTGCGCGTGATTCTCAGCGGCGGGGCCCCCATTGCGCCCCAGGTGGTTAAAAGCATCACCGAAGCCTTTGGATGCGACTACATTCAGACCTACGGCATGACCGAAACCAGCCCCTATCTAACCTTCAGCATATTAAAGGCGCACCTGCAGGACCTGCCGCCGGAGCAACAGCTTGAGTACAAATCCAAGACCGGGCGCCCTTTTATCGGCGTGGATCTTAAAGTGGTGGATGAAAAGGGCACACCGGTAAAGGCCGATAATGAGCAGGTCGGCGAGATCTGGGTGCGCGGGGATACGGTGACACCGGGCTACTGGAACCTGCCGGAAGAAACCGCCAAGGCTTTTTGCGACGGGTGGCTGCGCACCGGCGATCTGGCAGTTGTCGATGCCGAAGGCTATGTCAACATCGTCGATCGGCGCAAGGATATGATCGTCACCGGCGGCGAGAACGTCTATTCGACCGAAGTGGAAAACGTGCTGTATATGCACCCCAAGGTTCTGGAAGCAGCCGTCTTTGGTATTCCAGATGAAAAATGGGGCGAGGCGGTAACGGCCGCCGTGGTGCTCAGGGAAAACGAAACCGCCACCGCAGAAGACATCATCCAGTTTTGCCGGGAGTACCAGGCCGCCTACAAAACCCCCAAAAGCGTCATCTTTCTGGATGAGCTGCCCAAAACCGGTTCCGGCAAGATAACCAAGAAGTTGTTGCGCGATGCTTACGGGCCAAAGTAGAAACTTTCATTGAAACCCCATCCCGGGACAACCCAAACCTGCCCATCGCACAAGGGCGCACACATGATTCCCGGCCCGCGTTTTAGGAGCAGGGTTTGGAATGCTGCAATTGGTTGACGCGCATGGTTATATTTGAGTCAGAAAACAAAAGGCCTAACCGCTATAACAGCATCCGACAAAAGGCACTTCAAATGATAAAGCCCATTCGATTCATGTTGATTTTATTGTTAGCCGCATTTGTGGCAACCGTACCCTGCGCTGATGCGGAGGAGAAAACGGATGCCGATGCGAAGAAAAATCAAGGATCAATCGCCATTTCCGAACAAATGGACGATGTCATTATTCAGCAGGCCTCCAAGGTCAAGGAGGAGTTTCAGCAAAAAGTGCGATCGCTATTTGAACGCCTTCCCCTCGGCTGGGATTGGAATACCATTGCCTATTTGTACAAATTGGCCCTGTCACTGCCGAGTCGCATTCCCGTGTTTACCAATTTTGTCATCGCCCAAAGCCGGGTGCTGGGGGTGATCGGTTCGGTGCTGGTTTTAGTATTTATTGCTGCCGTCCTATACAGCCTACTGGGCCAGCGCCGGGTGATGAACTGGGTGGAAGCCAGGTTTGAACCAATGTCTGAGTTCATTCCGGCGGCCACTTATCCGTTCGTCATGTCCGGTATCAAAGTGATCGTCTCCGCTTTGATTCCCCTGCTGCTGCTGGGGGCATATGCGCTGATCAATGCCATGATAGACTATTCGGAGGTCTGGTTTCAACTCATGGGTCGCCTGCTCGGTTTCTGGGCTGTGGGCGCGCTTTTGCTGCGGCTGTTAAAGGAGTCATTAACGCGCGACCTGTTCAAAGCGACCTCCACCCACGGTCGGGCCATTTATCGTTGGGCGCGGCTGGCATTGCTGTATGTCATTTTTGGCGTGGCAGCCTATTGGACGGCAGAAGTTTTCAGGATACGTGAGGATGTCCTGGCGCTGTTGCGTTATGCAATTTCGGTTTCCGTTACCGTCGTCCTGCTGATTTTGCACCTCAACAAGAAAGCCTTCATTTCTTTTTTACCGCAGTTGCCGATTCGAAGCTATATGCTGTTTAGAAGGTTTTTGGATCGCTATTACCATCCGCTGATCATCGTGTCGTTTCTGGCCGCCATGTTGTGGTGCATCGGCTATCGGGCGCTGGGGCGGCTGGTGTTGATCAAGATCTGGTTCACCGGTGCTGCCATCGTTCTGATTACACTGCTCTATCACGCTTTAGATCGCTATCTGGCCAAATGGTTTGAGCAAGTGGACCGCAGCGATGAGAACGCGCGGATGTTCGTCGGCTCTTTGCGAACAATTCTGAAGTACACCACGATCATGGCGACCCTGATTATTGGGCTTAACCTGCTCGGGCTTCTGGAACCCCTGCAGCGGATCATGTCTTTTCCAATTTTTCAGCTCGGCGAGACCGTGGTCACTTTCTGGCTGATTGTCATTGCGATTTTGCTCCTGTTGACCGTTGTGTTTGTCACCCGCCTGGCTCAATCTTACTTTGACTACAAGGTGTACCCCTCCTTCGGCATCGATCCCGGACTTGGATTTGCACTCAATACCGTCTTTAAATACACCACACTGGCGATTGGATTTTTAATTGCGCTGAACATTTTGGGAATCAATCTCCAATTTCTTTTGGTTTTTGCAGGCGCCATCGGCATCGGCATTGGTTTAGGGCTTCAGAATATGGCCGCCAACGTGATCAGCGGCTTTACGATTATTTTCGGCGGCAAAATCCGCAAGGGTGACTGGATCGAGGTCGGATCCATGCTCGGAGATGTGACCGACATCTATCTGCGAGCCACCAAGGTACGAACCCGTGACAATGTTGAGTTTCTTGTTCCCAATTCCAACATTATTTCCAATACCATGGTGAACTATTCCCTGTCCTCGCCGCTGATCCGCATCGATCTGCCCGTAGGCGTTTCCTATGGGGCCGATCCGCGCCAGGTCGAAAAAATCTTGCTGGCGGCCGCCCAGAACGAACCGCAAGTGGACAAAACCAATCCGCCGGCAGTCCGATTTGTTGAATATGGCGACAGCTCCATAAATTTTGAACTGCTTATTTGGATTAACGTACGCACGACGCCGCGCCGCAGGGTTCGCAGCGATCTTTATTTCGTCATTTTCGAAGAACTGGCCAAGGCCGGTATCGAGATTCCCTTTCCCCAGCGCGACATTCATATCCGCTCCCAGGGCAAGCCCCCTGAGTGATGCCGGACGCTCTTGTAACGAGGGTCGGCAGGCCGAATGTTTTCACCTTTACAGGCAACGATTCACGCAACAGCAGGGCCGCCCGCTGGTTGCACAACAAGTGGTTTAAAAAACTATGCCAGGTCTGCCCGGTCCCCGAATGGAAGCTGAACAACTATTCATCATCCAGTTTGAGCGTCACTGCGGGTCATCGCTTGCCAAGGACTCTGAACGCACGCCGCCCTGAAACAGATCCGCTTGGCTAGTCATAATATCCATCCTTTCCGGCAAAACCTGATCTTTCCCATACGGGATTGAATTTAATCAAAATGCAAAGAACTCGACTGCGAATAGCCGGAGGGCATTGGTTCTAAAACAATTTCTTTCTTATTATTTCAATTCAGTTCGAACAAGGAGTTTGACATAAATCATAAATTAAAATAGGTGTTTTGATGCAGGATATATATTTTAATCATTGGCGGTAATGCAGGGGCAGCATGGCACCATATTCAATAACAAAACCAGTGCCTGATGATGAGGTAATTCTGGTTTCAGTTTCTATCAATACCTGAAATTTTATCAGCGGGAAGATAGTTATGAATAAAAATCTCAACATGTTGGATGAAACCTCACAGCTTATATTACACCGAACCCCGCGAGAGGATATTCAAAAGGGAATTACCATCCTGGATAAGGGCGAGGGCGTGCACCTGATCGATAAAGAGGGCAAGCGTTATCTGGATATGGAGGCGGGCATCACGCGGCCCGTTCATGTGGGCTATGGTCGCCGGGAAATCGCCCGGGCGGCTTTTGATCAACTGTGCCAACTCCATTACGTGACCCCCTGCGGATTTGCCAACCAACCGGCCATGGATCTGGCGGAATTGCTCGCGCAGATAACCCCCGGTAAGATCAACCGCTTCACCTTTGAATGTTCCGGTTCCGAGGCGGTCGACTCGGCCATGAAACTGGCCAAACATTGCCATTATTACCGAGGCAATAAGGCCAGTTTCAAGGTGATTTCCCGCAAAGGCGCTTACCATGGCGTAAACGGTTATGGAATCCGGGCCCTTGGAACCGTCATGCCCATGCGCCAAATCATGGAACCGGTTGCCCCCGGTGCCGTCTTCGTTGAGTCCCCCTACTGCTATCGCTGCCCGTTTGGCCTGGTCTATCCCCATTGTGATCTAAAGTGTGCCCGGGATATTGAGCGCACCATCGAATTTGAAAATCCGGAGCTAATTACCGCATTTATCGGCGAGCCGGTGATGCAGGGATTCGGGGCCCTGGCGCCACCCGCCGAGTATTGGACCATTGTGCGCGACATTTGCGATCGATACGGCATTTTGCTGATTATTGACGAGGTGATCTGCGGTTTCGGGCGAACCGGCAAAATGTTTGCCATCGAACATTTTGGTATTCAACCGGACCTGCTGACCATGGCCAAGGGAATTACCAGCGGGTATGTTCCTCTGGGGGCGGTCGGCTGCACGCATGAGGTCATGGAGCCGATTGAAAATTTTTTTCACCTGCATACCTACGGCAATCATCCGGTGGCCTGTGCGGCCGCCTTGAAAAATATTGACATCATGCAGCAGGAAGGCCTGATTCAAAACGCCCATGAAATGGGCCAATATTTTCTCGCCGGGCTAAAAACCTTTGAACAGCACCCCATTGTCGGTGAAGCCCGGGGAACGGGCCTGTGGCTGGCGCTTGATTTTACCTCCGACAAAAAGAGCCGGGCGCCGTTTCCGTTGGATCGACTCAACCACATGATTGCCAGGGCCAGACAACTGGGTGTTCTGTTCAAGATCATGGGCGGGGCCATCGAGTTCGCGCCGCCATTGATAATCACCAAAAAAGACATCGATGAGGCCTTGGCGGTTCTGGATCAGTGTATCACTGAAGAAGAAAAGGAGATGGGGTTTTAGGGAGTCAGGAACTGGAATAGCAGATAAATTCTTTCGTTCCAGGGCTCATAAGTTGATAACAAGGGACTGAAAAATCAGGTCGATCTATCAAGAAAGGAGGTGCATCATTGAAACGCAAGCTGGATGTCGGTAAAAAGCCCAAGGCTGGTTTAGGCTTTCAGGTTTTCACCGAAGATGAACTCTATGATATTCATATGGCCACCCTTGAGGTCCTTGAACGTACCGGGCTGTTTTTTGATGATGAAGAAGCACTGGAAGTTCTTGACGGCGGCGGGGCGGTGATAGACAAACAAAACAGGGTTGCTAAATTTCCTGCCCAGATGGTTGAAGATGCCATCGAGTCGGCCCCTTCAACGATCCTGTTGGCCGGCCGCAATCCCAAACACGATTATGCCATGGAGCGCAACCGGGTGGGATTCACCAACTTCGGCGAAGGGGTGCATATAAACGACCTCTATACCGGAGAACTGCGGGGAACCACTAAAGCCGATGTGGCGGCCTCGGCGGTGATCTGCGACTATGTGAGCGAAATCGATGTCTATGAACGAGCCGTCGGTGCCGGCGACATGCCCCCCCAGACGGTCCAGCTGCATAACGCCGAGGCCTGGCTGACGAATACATCTAAGCACGGCTTCATGGGTCCCGGCAACGGGTATCTGGCCCAAAAGATAGTCGACATGGCCGCCGCCATTGCCGGGGGCCGGGATAAACTGCAGCAGCGACCCATTATTTCCTTTATCACCTGTCCGGTCAGCCCGCTGAAATTTATCAAAGACAGCTGTGAGATTATAATGGAAACCGCCCGGGCCGGTCTGGCGATCAATGTACTGTCCATGGCCATGGCCGGGGGATCGTCACCGGTTACCCTGGCCGGCACCCTGGTGGATCACAACGCCGAAGTCCTCGGTGGATTGGTCCTGAGCCAATGTACCCGCAAAGGGACCAAATTCATCTATGGCAGTTCCACCACGGCCATGGATTTGAGGTGGGCCACCGCATCGGTCGGTTCGCCGGAGTGTGCGCTGATCAATGCCGCAGTGGCCCAGATGTCGATCTACTATCTGCTGCCAAGCTGGGTTGCCGGCGGGTAGGGTGACAGCAAAGTATGTGATGCCCAGTCCGGTCACGAAAAAACCATCACAGGCCTGTTACCGGCGTTGGCAGGTGCCAACCTGATTTATGGCCTGGGAATGATCGAAATGGGCATGACAATTGACTTCGGCCAGCTGGTTATGGACAATGAATTCGCCCGAATGATCAAGTTCATCTTGCAGGGCATTGCCGTGAATACCGAAACGCTGGCCGTGGACGCCATCCGTGAAATCGGAATCGGAAAAGATTTCCTCGGACACATCAGCACCCTCAACCACATGACATCCCAATCCCGGCCCCAGCTGATCGACCGCTGCATGCGGGAAAGATGGACAGCCTCGGGAAGCACGGATATCTATCAGCGCGCCATTGAAGAAGCGCGCCATATTCTGGAAACCCACAAACCGGATCCATTGCCTGCCGATGTTCTGGCGGCCATGGGGGCGACTATCGCAGAAGCCGAGGAAGAGTTAGGGGTGGTCAGCCATCCGGCAAAGAAGTAAAATCGGATCATTTGCCGTTCAAAAAGGAGGTTCCATGGGAAAAATCATGACGCGGATGGGCGACGGGTTCCCCGTCGAAATGAGTGAAAGCGAGATCCGCAGTGATCTGGATGCCGGAACGGAAGATGCGGCCGATCGCGGCAAGATCGCCCCGCTTTCCAAGGAAGAGCTGCAGTATTTATTTGATCTTTTTGCATCCCCCGATCGCTTTGTCAGCGTCGAGCCGGGCAGCGAAATCGTCCTTTCCTATGACGGCGGCGCGCTTAAAATTACGCGGGCTGCCGTGAATGTTGATCGGGTCCAGTCCATGCAGATTCATGAGAAAATCCTGGGGGCTGACACCATTGAGCTGGGCCATGTCGACTACAGCTTTAAAGCGGTAAAGCCCATTGTGGGCACGGAGCAAACCGCCCTGGAACAAACCCTGATGGCGACCCATGCCCCGCTTTTTTACGGGGCCATGCCGAACCTGGCTTTATACAGTCAGCCCGATGGCCCCCATCCCAACCCTTCGGAGCTGATGCCCCTGGGCAAGATCGATGCCGCCAGGAAATCTTACGAAATGTCGGTTGAAGACGCTGTCAAGGACATCGTTTTTGTTGCCAGTGCCATGTATGAATCCGGGGCTGACGGCATCAATATGGACACGACGGGAGCTGCGGGGGATCCTGATTTTCTGGCGGGCCTCAAGGCGGCCGAAATCCTCAAGAAGAAATATCCTGATATCTGCATTGAACTGGGCATGGCCGGGGAATTTATCCTCGGGTTGCACGGCGAGCTGGATTACCACGGAGACCGCCTGGCCGGTTTGTATCCCCACGATCAGGTTAAAATGGCTGAACAGGCGGGATTTACGATTTTTGGACCGGTGGTTAATATTAAAACCAGTCGTTCCATTCCCTGGAACCTGGCGCGGGCCATCACCTTTATCAAGGCCTGCTGCGAGGTCGCCAAAATTCCGATCCATGCCAACATGGGTATGGGGGTCGGCGGTGTGCCCATGACGCCCCATCCCCCGATAGACGTCGTCTCCCGTGCTTCCAAGGCCATGGTAGAGATCTGTCGGCTCGACGGGTTGTAGGTGGGCGTGGGCGATCCCCTTGGAATGGCCATTTCCCACGCGATTGCCTCGGGCATGGGCGGAATGAGGGCGGCCGGAGATCTGGTGGCCCGCATGCAAATGACCCGCGGCATGAAAATTGACGAAGCCAAAGGGTATGTGGCCGACAAACTTGGGATAGCCGTTTCCGATCTCACCGATCCGGTCATGATGACGGAAATCAGGGAGGATTTGGAGATTGGATCCATGTATCCGCTGCCCGGTTGCGCCAAAGGCCTCGAGGCCAAGATTCGCATTGCCGAGCTTCTGGGTATCGAGATCAACTGCATCCGGCGGATGAAAAGCAAAGGATGGTTATAAACGCGCACCGGCTCGAATTAGGTCGCTGTGCCGCTGGGAGAGAATAGAATGGAATTGAAGGAATGGCTGGCGAAAGCCGCCCAATCCATTTTGGATCAGGATGAAGCGTCGGCCCGGGAGATCGCCACAAAAGCCCTTGAAGATGGCATGGACCCGGTTGAAATGATCCACCACGGTTTTGCGGCCGGTATCCGCAAAATGGGCGATCTTTTTGACCGGGGGGAAGTCTTTTTGCCGGGATTGATTATTGCGTCTGATGCCATGGTGGCGGCCGTGGAGATTCTGGAAGCAGCACTGCCGCGGGGCCAGCAGCAGAAAAATCTGGGTGTCATTGTGATTGGGACCGTCGAGGGCGATATCCACGACATCGGCAAAGGCATCATGGTGACCATGCTAAGGGTGCACGGCTATGAGGTTCACGACCTGGGGCGTGATGTGCCGATCGAAGATTTTGTTAAAAAAGCCCGGGAGGTCAATGCCGATGTCATCGGTTCTTCGGCCATGATGACCACAACCCAGATCGGTCAGAAGAAACTGGAGGAAGCCCTGAAAAAGGCCGGTTTGCGTGACAGGGTCAAAACCATGGTCGGCGGGGCGGTGGCCACCGACCACTGGGCCAAAAGAATCGGCGCGGATTTTTTTGGCGAAACGCCGGCGGACACCATCGACAAACTCCAGCGAATCTTAAACTAGCCGGATGAATTAACGCTGCTAAAATCTATCCGTATTACAAAAGTTACTTCCGGGACACAACGTCAGGGAAACTGCCAGGAGACCATTGACGATGAAAGCCAAAGAGCGGGTCATGCACCTGCTCAACCATCAAACGCCGGACCGGATGCCCTGTTTTGCAGCCAATGCCGCGGTGACTTACGACCAAATGGAGGCGGTTCAGGCCTTCTGGCCCGAAGGGCATGAAAAGGCCGGGACCATGGCCCGGCTGGCCCTTGCGGCCCATACTGTCCTGGGCCTCGACGCGATCAGGGTGCCTTTCTGTCAGACCTTCGAGGCCGAGGCTCTGGGATGCAAGTTAAAACCCGGTGGCAGCGAGGGGATTCCGGGGATCGACTTCCCCCCGCCTTACAACATCGATGACGTGCCCGTGTTTCCGCAGGATTTTCTTTCCCGGGGCCGAATCCCGGAACTGCTCAAAGCGGTCCGCCTCTTAAAAAAAGAATTGAACGATGATGTGCCGATCGTGGGCGGGATCGTTGGCCCCCTGACCATCGCCGGAGCCCTGCTGGAAACGGTTCCGCTATTGAGGGCCAGCATAAAAACGCCTGAAAAGATCCGGCCGTTTCTGGAGGTGGCGGAAAAGGCGGGGACGGCATTGGCCCAGGCCCTGGTGGATGCAGGGGTCGACATCATTGCCTGTGAGGATATGACGGCCTCCCCCATGCTGGCGTCGCCGGATACCTACCGCAATTTTGAACGGGAATACCAGACACGGCAATTTGAAGCTATCGAAGTGCCTAAAATACTGCACATATGCGGCAATGTGGATCTGATCGTGGAGTATATGGGCCGGACCGGTGCCGATATTTTGAGCCTCGAGCCGAAGGCCAGTGTACCGCTGGCAAGGGAAAAATGTGGATCGGATATCATTTTGATGGGAGGGGTGGATACCGTTTCGACCCTTTACCTCATGGACCCCGCAACCGTCAGGCTGGAATGCGAGAGGGCCATCGCGGACGGTGTCCAGATACTGGCGCCGGGCTGTGCAATGGCACCCGGCACACCCCTTGAAAATATCCTGGCGATGGTGGATGTGGCCCGGCAGCACTAATCGATGATGGATTCCCGAACTAGGGGTGAACCGTTACCACCGGACAGGGTGAGTGCAAGATGACATACTGGGCCGTGGAGCCAAACAGCAGCTTGCCGACTTTGGATGTTTTGGTGATCCCGACAAAAACCTGATCCACTTTTTTGCTTTCCGCAAATTCGACCAGCTGCTCTCCAACCGTCAGCGAGGTGACGTACACCCTTCCATTATATGAAATCTCACCATCTCCCAGCAGCGTTTTCAGCTTGTTTGCCAGGTTGTCTTCTTCGTTTTTTATGAACGTATGCTTCAGGGGTTCTTCACGCGACAGCACGTAAACCACTTCCAATTCCGCATTCCAGACGCCGGCATGCATCTGGGCCAACTTCAACGCCTCCGTGGCCGCGGTCGACCCATCGTAACACACCAAAAATTTCATACTGACCTCCCTTGTTTTGCAATTGCTGCCAATGATAATACGGGATCAAGCCCCAATCAAGCCTGGCGACCCCATCATTTTTTGTGTTTTTCAACATAAGAAAAAAGATCCTTTTCAAGCTGTGGATCGATATCAGGCTTGACAAACGTTGACAGGCGCCCCTCTAAAATCTCCGCCGCTCTGTCGTTGATCTGTTTGGCACCGTCCTCCCGCCAACCGGAAAACCCGTCGCGATTGACCAGATCGCTTAGATAAAACGCCGTTCGGCACTGCTCATAGGTCTTATTATGGGTCAGATAATTTCCCCCGATGCCGATTTCCCTGATCAAATCAAGATCGATGGATTCAGCGGTGATCCTCAGCGGTTTAAGGGATTCCAGTATCTGGGAACATATTTCTTCATCGATGATGAATTTCTCAAAACTCATGGCGTTGTAAGCCCCCAATACGCCGGCGGCATGCAGAATAAAATTGCTGCCGTTTTGAAGGGCTCCATACAAATTTAGCGCCGCCTCGAAACCGGCCTGGGCGTCCGGGTAATGGGCATCGGTGACGGCACATCCACTGCGGGCGGGCAAATTGTAGAATTTAGCCATCTGGATGGTGGCGGACGAAAGCCGGGCGACCTCCGGTGCACCCATGGACAGGCAGCCGGTGCGCATATCCATGATTGCAGAGGTACCTCCGACAATGACCGGCGCCCCCGGTCGGACCAGCTGGGTGAGGGTTACCCCGGCCAGGATTTCAGCAGTTTGTTGGACCAGAACCCCTGCCAGGCTTATAGGGCCTGAACTTCCGGCCATCAATAAAGCACCAAAGATGCAGGCCTGGTTGTAACGGGCCAGGGTGATGACAGCGCCCGCCATCTCGGTGGTATACTGCAGAGGCGAAAGGGGGGTAATCAGTGAAGCGGTTACCGGCGTTTTTGCAAGTTTTTCTTTGCCGCCAAACACCATCGCCGCCATTTCGATACAATCTTCTGCGGCAGTCCTTGAAACCGGGCTGCCCATAAAAGGTTTATCACACAGTGTGATGTTGGAATAAAGCATATAAAGGTGGGCCGTCTCCGCCGGCAGGTCGGATGGAGCCGCCATCAAAAAACCGGTTACCGTAATGGCACGGGAGGTCTGTACCAGCTTGCAAAATTGGTCATAGTCGGCCATTGTCGCTTTGCGCTGCTCGCCCTCCCGGGTGATGATAAAAGCCGCGCCATAGCCCGGGGCCAAGGCGAACCCGTCACCCCCGATGGATACCGTATGCGCCGGGTTTCGGGCGGCAATCCTGAACCGGTCCGGGGCGGATTCAATGGCCTGGCGAACCTTCTTTTCGGAGAACAAAACCGTATGGCCATCCACTTTGAAACCGTTGTTTTTAAAGATGCTCAGTGCTTCAGCGTCATTAAATGCGACCCCGGTGTTTTGCAGCAGATCCATAGAGGCGTCGTGGATGACGGTCAACTCTTGTTGCGAAAATTTTGGTATTCGGACGGTCACCGTTCAGGGCTCCCCTGGGTTATGTCACACGCTTTCCCTTACCAGATATCCTTACAAAACGCTCCGCCGTCTTCTGAAAAAAGACATTCCTTCATAGATCAGTTATTATTTGTTTTGCAAGTTCAAAATGGGTATCCCCGCACCCCGAACCCAGCACCTGGAAGTTTCAGATATTTTTCCCCTCTCATCTCCCCGTTGCTTGCCTTGGCGACCTGTCGCGGCGAAGCTGTAAACGAAGACGGAAGTCCCGCCACCGGCGGGACGAAGAGGGGTCCTCCTATTTCTGCTAGTATCCCAGATTCTCACCCACCAGCTTGACATGAATGCGGTCCTTGATCATGTGGCCCTCGATGGTGCTCCAGAGGTTGCAGATGCGCCCGGGGGTTTTGCAATCGGTGCACAGCCCGGTCTCGGTGCAGGGATTCTTGTATCCCAGGCGGATGTTGTTGACCGGTGCGGCGTAGTGCTTGACCCGGGCCACGGCCGACGCCAGATCCGGAACGACCTTGTTCATACCCACCACCAGAATCACCTGTTTGGGGCCGAAAGCCATGGCCGCCACCCGGTTGCCCATGCCGTCGAGGTTGACCAGGATGCCGTCCAGGGTGATGGCGTTGGTGCTGGCGATCATGACATCGGCTATCATGCCCCGGCGCCGGATCTCCATGGCTTCATCGGGTGGTAAATCCGGCGGATACGGGTCCAGCAGGGTGACGCCGGGAAGCGCCGCAATGGCCTCCCACAACCCCATGCCCACGGAGGTCATCGAGCCGCAGCGAAAGACCGTCGCCCCTTCCGGGATCATGGCGACGACCTCGTCCTTGGCCTGACCGGCGCTGACGCAGTAGCTGCCCGCCATGCGGCGCTTCTCAAGGTTGGTTATGATGTTGCGGGCCGCTTTCGCGTTCCAATCCGCCTGGTGTTGATCCATTTTACGCCTCCTTTGCTGACCATTTATGGTTTTGGGTTTGACGCCGACATCATACCGGGTCGGGCTTGAAGATCAATATTAAACTTATCCTTGCTTAACGGAAATATCCAGGATCTTGACAGGCGTATCGAGGGTTTTCCACCCATGGAAAACCCCGGCAGGAATAAAATAGGTTTCCATGGCCTTTAGAACGCGGCGCTCATCCTCGATAAACATCTCTATCTTGCCATCCGTTACGATGCCGCATTGATCAAAGGGGTGCTGGTGGCCGGCGTCCTCATTTCCAGGCGCTATTTCCATGCAGGCCATCACCAGGCCGTCTCCCATTTCGGCCCGGCTCCGGATTCCCGGTCTGAAATCCTCTAAAGTTAACTCGTTAACATTTTGCCAAAAACCCATATTTTTTTCTCCTTTCTATCTCATCCGTCATATATATTCATCCGCCCTTTTACATATTGTATTTGATCGTCGATAGTCAAATCCCTTGAATATTGAAATCTCACCGGCCCTGTTCGCCTTTCATAGAAAGTTATAAATTTATGGACGTCCCTTAAATTACTTAAATTATTTTGATACGAAACAACCGAACACAATATTTTGGGGTTAAAATCCGACACGATCGAAGGTGGGGGGGATGCACTTGGATTGGGGTCAAAGATTCAGGCTCATTGGAGCTCAGGCTTTGGCGCCATTTGCTTGTAGGG
>JAFDCJ010000200.1 GCA_019312835.1 Deltaproteobacteria bacterium | reverse complement strand
GAAGCCTAAAGCCCGGAAAGCAGCCGGGCTTTTTCATAACGTGGAGGGGTGATAATGGCATTCAAATTCTGTCCCCACTGCGGGCGTAAACTTGCGGTCAAATCGGTCGGCACCAGCGACAGATTATATTGCGGTCACTGCCGCAGGATACAGTACCGCAACCCGACGGTCGGGGTGGCGGTTGTGCTGGTTGAAGACGACCATTTGCTTCTGGCGCGACGGTCCGGATCGTACGCGGGCATGTGGTGTATTCCCTGCGGGCATGTGGAACGGGGCGAGGATGTCCGCCAGGCCGCCCGGCGTGAATTTGAAGAAGAAACCGGACTGCAGGTGGATATCGGCCCGGTTTTCGCCGTATATTCCAATTTTCACGATGCGAAAAATCCAACCGTCGGTATCTGGTTCTGGGGGCAAAAAACCGGCGGCGAGCTGCTGGCCGGCTCCGATGCCGCCGAGGTCGATTTTTTTTCCATTCACGATTTGCCCGACCGGATGGCGTTTCCCACTGATTTGTTGGTATGCGAAAAGCTGAAGCGCTGTTTGAGATCAGATGACCTTGGAAGGGTATTGGAATCGAGCTGGGCCAAAGACTAAAAGGTGTTTCAAACGTAATTGCCAAAAGTGCATTTTTTACTGTTGCGTCATTCCGGGCGTGACCCGGAATCCAGTGGCTTTTAAGGTTTTTATCACTCTGGATGCCGGATCAAGGCCGGCATGACAGCCAGAATCGATTGGCGCTCAGAAAAATGGCACACGTTTCATCGTTCGATTGAGTTTACTTGACCAGGTCAGATTCGGGACTTAGTTTGGGGGATAAAATCCGATTAAGTTAATAACCAGTTTACCGTCATCAGTTAATGGTATACAGGGAAGAGAATCTGTTTTACTTCTTTTCCCAGAATAAATTGCCAACAGGGCTTGTAGTCAAATTCCAATAACAACTTGCCAACAAGGAATAACCCCTGATCGAGCGCTTCTTGCTCAATCAGGATCCAAGTGAGGATACATGGCGAAGCAATCCAAAAAGCAATCCATAAATGTTGACAACCAGTATGTGCGCAAAGAAACTTTATATCTGGTTTCACTCCTGGCGCTGGCAGTTGGCTTTTTTGGCGGCGTGATGTTTGCTGTTTATAAATCCGATTCCACCCCCGTTCCCGGCCCCTCCATGGGGCCGGCGCCCCAGGCGCAAGCCCCTCAGCCCCCGGCCGCAGACCCCGGCAGGTTGAGCATGATAGCGGAGCTTGAAAAAGAAACCCAGGCCAATCCTGCCAATGAGAAAGCCTGGATCGAGCTGGGCAATGCTTACTTCGATACCGGCCAGCATGAAAAGTCGATCCAGGCCTATCGCAGGGCGCTTGAAATCAATCCCAACAATGCCAATGTGTGGACCGATATGGGGGTCATGTACCGGCGCAGCGGCAACCCGCAGGAAGCCATCAAGTCATTTGACAAAGCCGCCGAAGTGGATCCCAAACACGAAATTTCACGCATGAACAAGGGCATTGTTCTGCTGCACGACATGAATGATATGGAAGGGGCTATCAAAGCCTGGGAAGAGCTGCTGGAAATTAATCCCGTCGCCGTGTCCCCCACCGGTCAGTCCATCGACCAGATGGTCCAGCAGATGAAAAAGCAGCCGCAACAACAAGAACCGGCCAATTAGTTAAATAGTTGACTGGTTGAATAGTCAGATAGTTAAGAGGCAGGGGTGTTTGTAATATACCAAACTGGCTTTAAAACGTTTAGATTTTGGCTGCTGGCAAGTCGCGCGGAGGAGAGCCTGCGCAGCGTGCTTAAGTACGTGAGCAAGGCCTCGACGACAAGCAACGCCGCCAGCGGTCAAAAGATGAATGTTTTAAAGCCAGTTCAGTTGTTGGGGTAACGTTTGCCGTAAATGGCGGCAATATCTTTTCTTGTGAAGTGGTAGGGCGTATTGCAATAGTGGCAGTTAATTTCAACCGGAAAGGGCCCTTTGTCCCGGATATCCCTGAGTTCTTCAATGGGCAGCAGTGTCAGCAGGTTGCGTACCCGTTCCCGGTTGCAGTGGCACATAAACTCGATCCGGCGATTGGCCAAAAAGCGCGGTGAATAGTCCTTGAATATTTCCGCCACCAGGGCTTCAGGGTCCTGGTCTTCGGTAAACACTTCGCCCAGTGAGGGCAAAGCGTTGACCCTTTCTTCCATGCTGTCGGCCAATTCATCATCGGCCTGGGGCATGGCCTGTAAAAACAGCCCGCCCGCCCCCGTGACCCGGCCCCTTTGATCGAATTTAATACCCAGGTTAAAGGCTGTCGGGACCTGTTCGGAGGTCAGGTAGTAATTGGCCAGATCCTTGGCGATGTTGCCGTACTCCAGCATCACCTGGCCGGTGAAGGGTTGCTTGGCATCCTCCAGGTATTTGGTCACCAGCAGAAAGCCGGCACCCAAAAACGGGGAAAGATCGAAGCTATCCATGGGTTTGTCGATGGGGATGGGCACGCGTTTTAAAAAACCGCGTACCTCTCCGAAGGCATTGGCTTCAACCACCAGTCCCTTGATCGGCCCCGAGCAGTCGAACTTAAGGCTGATGCGGTCATCACTTTTTAAGTCGGCTGACATCAGGGCGGCGCCCAGGTAAGCGCGCCCCAGGACCAGGGTCTCCAGGATGCCCAGCTCATGGTTGGCCCGCATTTCATTGACCATGCGGGTCCCGTTCAGGATGACACCGCGAATGGCCCCGTCAGCCAGGATAAAATTATACAAGCGGTCCCTGGCAGAGGCGCGCAACTGCTCTTTGAGGTTTTCACCGTATGGCTTCTTTTTTTGCATGACGACATATTAAGCATTGAGATCCGATTTGTTAAGGTGATTACGGATTTTCCAATCGGACTCAAGGAGAATTCGCCGTGGAAAATTTTAAAAAAAGCCTATCCGCTGCTGCCGCCCGGCATGAAATTTCATCTGCAGCGGCCCTTTCCTTGAAGGTTAGCCTCTGGATACAATCGCCGGCGAGGCTGGTAATGCTCGTGGCGCTCTCCGTGTTTATCAGCGAGGCGGCCGTGATGTTCGTTATCGCTTTTCTGCCGGTCACATCCCTTTGGCTGCATGCCCTTTTTGATGCGACCCTGCTGGTGATTTTGCTCGCCCCCGTTCTTTATTTCTGTTTGTTTCGAACCCTGGTAGGGCATATTCAGCAGCGACAAATGGTCGAGGCGGAATTGAGAGACCACCGCGACCGTCTGGATGAACTGGTGGCCGAGAGAACGGCCGAATTGACGGCAGCCAATCAGGCCCTTAAAAATGAAATTTCCGAGCGCAAAAAAGCCGAAGCCGAATTGACGGATAGAGCTGAACGTGCCCGCCAGATTGCCGACAGTCTCCCCCTGTTGGTTGCCTCGGTTGGTGCCGACAGAAGATATCGGTTTCTCAACCGGGAACATGAACGCTTGTACGGAATATCGCCGCCCGAATTCGTCGGAAGAAAAGTCGAGGATCTTATCGGTTCGGAACATTACGAAGTGGTTCGCGGCCACATCAAAACCGTGATGAGCGGAAAGCCGGTGGTGTTTGAAGAGAAAATATCTCTGCCGGACGGGTCATTCCGCCATTATTTTGCCCAGTACATTCCGGATGTCCATCAAAGCCGACAAATTGACGGTTTTTTTTTGGTGGCCCAGGATATCTCTGCTCGCAAGCAGGCTGAAAATGAGCTCAAACATGAGCTGGCCATCAACTCGGCGCTGTCAGATCTTTATGAGCCCCTGATATCACCCGACGCCTCCATCGAAGATATTGCGCACACGGTGTTGGACAAGGCCAAGGCGCTGACCGGCAGCGAGCATGGGTATGTATCTTCGATTCATCCTGACACCGGGGACAACGTCAGCCATACCCTCACCGAGATGATGAAAGATCAGTGCAATGTTACGCCGGAGAACATGGTCACATTTCCCCGCGGTGAGAATGGGCAATACAAGAGTCTCTGGGGACATGCGTTGAATACGCTAGAAGCCTTTTACACGAATTCGCCGCAGGGCCATTTCAGCAGTGCCGGGTTGCCTTCGGGCCATATAGCCCTTGATCGCTTTCTGTCGGTGCCGGTGATGCTGGGCAAGGAGCTGGTCGGTCAGATTGCGCTGGCGAACAAATCCGAAGATTACACGGACAAGGATCTGGAAGCTATTGGCCGGATTGCCGAATTTTATGCCCTGGCCATTCAGAAAAACAGGGCCGGAAAAGCGCTGCAACTGGCCAAGAACGGCCTGGAGAAGCGTGTAGACGACCGCACGGCCGAGCTGTTTGAAGCCAATCGAAAATTAAAGGCCGAGATAAAAGACCGCATTCGTTCCCAGGCGCAATTGCAGCAAAGCAAGTCCCGCCTGCAGGCGGTCTTTGACAGTATTTCAGAGCCGCTGATTTTGCTGAACGAAGAGATGGTCGTTAAGATGCTCAACAAAACAGCCGCCGGTTATTACGGTCTGTCTGAATACAGGGACCTGCTTGATTCCAAATGCCACCAGATGTTGAGGTCAAGCCACGAGCCCTGCGAAGGCTGTGAAATACCGACTGCTGTTGTTAGCGGCAAAAGCATGGCATTTGAGCGCAAGGGATTTATGGACCCTGACCGCCTGGAGCAGGTCGTTATATATCCCGTCCAGGAAAAGGGTGGTGACAGCCAGGATTACCTGTTACGCATCAGTGACATCACCAACCAGCGGATGTTCGAAAAACAGCTCATTCACAGCGAAAAAATGTCCTCGCTCGGGGTTCTGGTTTCAAGCATTGCCCATGAAATTAATAATCCCAACAGTTTCATCAGTTTCAACATCCCGATCCTGCGGGAGTACATCGAAGAAGTCATGCCCATTGTCGATGACTATGCCGCCGGACACCCTGGTCTTGAGATTTGCCATATGGCCTATCCCGCGTTTCGCAAGGACATCACCCGGCTTCTGGATAATATCGACCACGGATCCGGCAGGATCACCCGTTTCGTTTCGAACTTGAAGGAATTCAGCCAGGTAAAGGGAAAAGTAAAAGAAGACTGGATTGAATTAAATTCCGTGGTTGAAAATGTGCTTGCTATCTGCAATGTTCAGCTTAAAAAGACCGTCAAGTCCGTCGTCACCCATATTCCGGAAAACCTGCCGCGAATCTGGTCCGATCCGACCTACCTTGAACAGGTGTTGTTGAATCTGCTGGTCAATGCGGCGCAGGCTGCCGACAAGGATGATTCCCGTATCGAGATTAACGTGGACGTCCAACCCAGCTGGCTGGATCATACAATCCTGGAGGTGAAGGACAATGGAAGCGGCATGGATGAAAAGACCCGGCAGGAGATTTTCGATCCGTTTTTTACGACCAAGGCCGGCAGTGGCGGAACCGGACTCGGGCTGTATGTCTGCCACAACCTTATACATAGCCTGAAGGGGCGCATCGAGGTTGAAAGCGAATTGGGAAGGGGAAGTACTTTCAGGATCATTCTGCCTGACAAGGAGCGTCGCAGCCGCAAAAGATCATGATATCCTATAATTTTTTTAACTTCTCAAATGGTTTAATTGGATAGAATCGGTTGTCTGCTTGAACCGCGCATTGAAACATGCCCGTTAGCCGGAGAAAACATAAAGATGGATAATCGTATTGTGGTAATTGATGACGAGCGCGATTTTCTGGAAAGTGTCAACAGAGGGTTGATTACCGCCGGATACAAAAACGTGGTCATCGAAGCCGACCCGAGAAAAGCGGCGGCGGTTTTCGAACAGGGGCAGCGATTTGATATCGCGCTGATCGATATCACCATGCCGGCGATGAGCGGCATCGAGTTGCTTGAAATTATCAAGAGCACCAGCCCTGCGACCGAGTGTATCATGGTGACGGCGCTCGACGAGGCACGGACGGCGATCCAATGTCTGAAAAAGGGCGCTTATGATTACCTGGTAAAGCCGATTTCAAAAGAGGATCTGGTTTCGTCCGTCAACCGGGCCTTTGAGCGCAAGCGGCTGCTTGCGATTCTCGATCTCGGCAAACGTCGGACCCTGCCGAAACTGGACAACCAAAAGGCCTTCAGCTCGATTATCACCAAATCCAGCATGGTGCTCAGGGTTCTAAAGGAAGCCGAGCTGCATGCCGCCAGTGACATTCCCATTCTGATCACCGGTGAGACGGGCACCGGTAAAGAATTGCTTTCAGGAGCCATTCATGCGGCCAGCCCCCGGGCCGGCGCTGTCTTTACGCCCGTAAACATGGAGTCCTTGGACGCCAGCATGTTCGACGCCCAGTTTTTCGGCCACACCCGTGGCGCCTTTACCGGCGCCGCCCGGGACCATGCCGGTTATCTGGAAACCTCAAACCACGGGACGCTGTTTCTGGATGAAATCGGCAACCTGCCGCCGGCGCTTCAGGGAAAGCTGCTGCGGGTGCTGCAGGACGGTGAATTTATCAAGATCGGCACCTCTGCTCCCCGCAAGGTGGATGTGCGCTTTATTGCCGCCACCAATTCGAACCTGGAAACGATGATGGCCCAAAATAAGTTTCGCAAGGACTTATACTATCGCCTCAAAGGCGGCTGGCTGTCCCTTCCTCCGTTGCGGGAGCGCAAAGAAGACATTCCCTTGCTGGTAAACAGCTTTATTGAAAAATTTTGCAGTTCGGCAGGTGCCGAGGTGGAAGAAGAGGTATTGTCCCGGCTGATGGATTACGATTACCCCGGCAATATCCGGGAGCTGAAGGCCATCATCCAGTCAGCGGTCAATCTCGCCCAGAAACGGCCCATCTCCACCAGATTTCTCCCGCCCCAGCTTCAGAGGCCAAAAGAAGTCCCTGCTGTTATTGATCAGCCCGACGATGAAACCATCGCCACCCTCGAGCAGGTGGAAAAAGATCACATCCTCAAAGTCTACCAGATCATGGGCAAAAACAAATCCCAAACCGCCCGATCCCTCGGCATCGGTCTCAACACCCTCCGAAGAAAGCTCGAATCCTACGGGGCGGTCTGATCCCTCGGCGGCAGCTGGAAACTCATAGGCCCTGGGCCGAACCGATTTTACGCGGTCTGCATTGCGTTTGCCGGGTCGATCGAAAGCGTCCGGATGCTTCGATCTGGCATCGGGCAGTGGCGTCGGTGAGCTATTTCAAGGCCGGCCCCTTGGCTAATGAAAAAAAAGTTTTATGTTCAGGGATAAAAATGACGTCGCCGGACGTTATCAGGGTGAAGACCAAAACAAATTAGGAGGCAACCATGACAAACGCATCAAAGAATCTGGGCATTATTCGTAAAGCGCTTCATCGACTGTGCACATTTGCCCTGATGGGGCTGATGGTAATCGCCCTGGTGGCATTGCCTTATAGCCTTAAAACCAAGGCAAAATCCGGCTGGATCGGCGCTTCGCTGGCAATAGCAGATGACGACGACGGTGGCGGCGGAGGCGGCGATGACGGCGGCGGAGGCGGCGGCGGGGACGATGGCGGTCGCGACAGCGACAGCAATGACGGCGGCGGCGACCATGACGACGGTGATGACGGTGATGACGGTGGCGACCACGACGACGGCGATGACCACGACGACGGGGATGACGATGGCGATGACGATGGCGATGATGACGGCGATGATGACGGGGATGACGACGACGGTGACGACGATGACGACGGTAATGAAGACGAAGATGATGATAGCGACGATGCCGATGATGACCGTGATGATTCCAAAGATGACAGTGATGACAGCAGCGACAGACAAAGGTCTTCCGGGGAGTCGGGCGGCAGCAATTCTGATGATGACCGTTCAGACGACAGCCGGAGCGAGTTGGTCGGTGTCGGCGGGATTCAGGGGCTTTCACCGGTGTCCTCATCCGATGAAGAGGGCCTGGTGGGTAACTGGGGAGAAAAGAAATAATAATGCCCGAACGAAATGAAAACCCAACATGAAATCGTCAACTCATGAATTCAAACCATAGCGATCACATAATACCGCGGGAGGAAGCACTCCGACAGGAGATCGTCAGCTACCTTCCGCGGTTGCGCCGTTTCGCAAGAAGTCTTGCCCGGGATCCGGACAGGGCCGATGATCTTGTCCAGGCCGCCTGCCAGCGTGCCCTTGAAAGGCTGGACCAGGTACGTAAAGGTCAGCGGCTTGACAGTTGGCTATACCGCATCGTTTACACCCGCTGGATTGATAAACTGCGGCGGGGCAAAACACGGTCCGCCCATCTGATGGTGTTGAGCAGGGAAGATGCCCCCATCGCCGGCAACAGTAAGCCGGGACGCGACATGGAAACGGCACTGGATATAAAGCAGGCTCTCGAGAAGCTGCCGGCCGAGCTTCACGCTGCCATTACGCTGATAACCGTAGAAGGGTACTCCTATGAAGAGGCGGCCGCGGTGCTGGACCTGCCCATCGGCACCGTGGCGAGCCGGGTGGCGCGGGCAAGGGCCATGCTCGGCCGACTGCTGGCCCGGCGGCGGGAGCAGGACCAGCCACCATCCAAACGTCTCACAGGGGAGGGAGCAAAATGAAAAAAACATTCGATGAGACGATCCTTTCGGCTTATCTCGACGGCGAACTGGACGCCGCCACCATGAATGAGGTGGATTCCTTTTTAGGGACAGATCCGCAAGCCGCCGGATATATTCTGGACTCTGTCCGGACCACCGCCCGGCTCAAAGCCGGCATGAATGCCATTCTGCAGGAGGAGATTCCGCAGCGGCTCCTGGATACAGTGAGCCCCCGGCAAGCCGCCCGATCCCGCCGCAAGCCGCTGATGCGCAGCATTATCCGAATGGCGGCATTCGTCATCCTTGGAATTGTCGGGTTCGGCATCGGCACGCTGATGGAGCGCAACACCGGCGCGCATTATCCGGCTGTGATCGCGCCCCTGCCGGCCCGCTACAGCGAGGTTGTCGATGCGGCTCTGGAATTCAACCTGAGCGGCAAGTCCCGCGAGTGGAAGGCCCCCAGGGGGTCGATTGCCTTGAAGGTCACCCCCGTAAAAACCTATCGGAATAAGGCCGGTGTCTATTACCGCGAGTACAGACTGGAAGTCGCCACCGGCACCCGGCGTAGTCAAATTAACGGTCTGGCATACCGCACCGCCAAGGGCAATTGGACGACCAAGGTGATGTATTTTTAACTAGAAGCTATCTCAAAAGGCGCGCCGCTGATAATTTAGATCGGCGCGTCATCCTGCTGTGCGGGGAATGTTTTTTGGCCTCCCGCCTTTTGACGGGATTGGGGCCTTGAGCCAAAATCCTGTTTCTGAGATGGCTTCTGCCAGGACCGATGCCTGATTTAGGAATAGGAGCCCAAGACCATGAATAAGAACATTGCCAATCTGTTTAGAGCTTTAAGAATAATAACCATCGGGTCACTGACGGCCCTGACCGCCTACGGGTGCGCAACGGTCCCCCCTTCTTCCGTTACTGCCGGTCCCCGGCTCGAGCCGGCACCGCTTCCCGCCTACAGCCAGGGCACGACCTTCGTTTACTCTGACGGGAAATGGGAAACTGTTATCGATAACACCTCGGGACTCGTAACCTGGAAGGACCACCGCAATTACGTCTATAGCGGTTCTCCGGACTTTACTTTCCGACCGTCGGAATGGCAGGGTAAAAACCGCAGGGTCAGCCGGCAGTTCGGCCCACGGGAGGATCTGTTCATCCAGGGCCCGACCAACCTGTGGCCACTGCGTGCCGGTAACCTTGCCAGCTATTCCGAAAACGGGACCTGGGTTAGTAAAGGCGGTGCCGAATCGACTTACCAGACCGTGTGGAGCTGCGCCGTTCCCGTTACCGAGCGGGTCTCCGTAATGGCCGGTGACTTCGACACCTATCGGATTGTGTGCAAGCGCTACTCCGTCTACAGGAGGACAACAAGGACCAGGTACCGGTTGAGGGAAACCAAAGTCTGGAACTACGCCCCTGCGGTGGGCCATTATGTCCTTGCCACCACCGAATACAATTCGGACAAAGCCCCTCGCAGAAGTGAGCTGCTTGCCGTGCTGCCGTCGCTCAGCGGTATTTCGGCGACGGCACGTCGGCAAATGGAGCGCAGTTTCCAGCAGGCCCTGGAGCGCAAAAAAAGCGGCCAAACCGTGCGGTGGTCGAGCGCCAAGCTGAAGGCCTCCGTGGAAACCATGCCCACCAAAACCTTTAAAACCCCCGACGGCAACTACAGCCGCCGTTACGTTCAAAAACTCACCCTGCCCGACGGGCAGAAAACCTATTACGGGATGGCCATCAGGAATTCCAAAGGGGAGTGGACGATTCCCCGGCGCTGACAACCAATGTCCAAAGAAGGGGACGTTCGTGTAGAACGAGTTTAACGATGACAGCTGCTGATGAAAGGTAAAGACCATGCCAAGACAAAGCCGCCTGGATGCTCCCGGAGTCTTGCACCATGTGATGGGTCGCGGGATTGAAAAAAGAAATATTTTTATCAATGATGCCGACCGCCATGACTTTATCGAGCGCCTGGGCGCGCTGAGCAATGAGGGCGCGATGGATATTTACGCCTGGGCCCTCCTGCCCAATCACTTCCACCTGCTTTGCAAGACCCGCAACCGGCCCCTGGCGTCGAGCATGCGCAAACTGCTGACCGGCTACGTGGTGAATTTTAACCATCGCCATCGGCGCCACGGCCATCTGTTTCAGAATCGCTACAAGTCCATCGTTTGCCAGGAGGACAAGTATTTTAAAGAGCTGGTTCGATACATTCACCTGAATTTGCTCAGAGCCGGCCTGGTCGATGATTTTGCTCACCTTGCTCAAAGTCCATGGTCAGGCCACTCGGCGGTGCTGGGTTTTTGCGAATTTTCCTGGCAGGACACCGAATATGTTCTGTCGCACTTTGGTCATAACCACAATGGTCGCTCTAATTATCTTCAATTTGTAAAAGAGGGCACGGGGCAGGGCCGCCGGCCCGAGTTGGTCGGTGGCGGTCTGGTTCGAAGCCTGGGCGGTTGGTCGGAAGTGCTGGCGTTGAGAAGCCGGGAGCAGAAAGTCATTTACGATCAAAGAATCCTGGGAGATGGCAAGTTCGTGCAGCAAGTGACGAAGGGGCTCGAGGATCTGGAAAAGAGGAATTTACGGCTGTCCCGTCAGCGGATTGATATTGACAGCCTGGCAGCGAGGGTATCCCGGCAATACAAAATCTCAGTGGGAGAGCTGTGCTCGGGCAGTCGCAGACAAAGGGTGGTGCAGGCCCGGGCGGTGCTTTCCTGGGTTGGGGTACGCGAGCTCGGCTATTCCGGTGCGGAAGTTGCGCGCTACCTGGGTGTGACCAACTCCTGCGTGACCCGGATTGCGGCCTCCGATACCAGACCACCGGTTGAGGAATTGATCGAAGCGCTATGAGCGCTCTGCACGAACGTCCCCCCCCGGTTTTCAATGAGTTGTGAACGCTCTGTACGAACGTCCCCCTGTTTTTTCAGCAATAATCATTACTTCGGCAAAAGCCAAAGGTTTTCTCGGGTTCCCTGTTTCTGCTAAATCATACAAGGATTGTATGATTTAGCATACGCCAATTTTTTTATTAATTACAGTACTTAAACCTTCCCTGCGGCCGGTTCGTAACTGCGGTAACGCAAAAAGCCTGCGAACATCCTCATCGTCGAAGGCCTTTCTGATCCTTATTCTTTGTAATTTCAAGAAGTTAAAATATCACTACAAAGTGGCACACTCTTTGCTACGATAACCCGCCAATGCGGTAGAGCAAAGGAGGGATATATGAAAGCCTTCAACCTTCAGAGATCAGCCTGTCCCGATCGCGAAAACAGAATCTTAAAAATTGTTCTCACCATTTTCGGAATCGCGGTGTTAACGTTCGCCGCCGGCGATGCGGCCAACGCCAAAGACAGATATACGATTGACTTCAATAGTTATTATGGCACCAGCGGTACCGATCGCGGCACCACCATGGGCAGCTGCATCACCTGTCATGTCAACCCCGACGGCAAAGGCGGGGTTAATGCTTACGGAGGCCACTGGAAGGCCTACGGGCAGAATTTCGCTGCGATCGAGGCCCTTGACTCCGACGCTGATGGGTTTTCCAATATCGAAGAAATCCTCGCCGCCAGCTGGCCGGGAGACGCCGGCAGCACCCCCGGCCCCATGAGCTCACCGCCGGTTGCCAATGCCGGACCCGATCGCAATGTACAGGAGGGGGACCCGGTTCTGCTGGACGGGTCCAATTCAACTGATCCGGACAACGACATCGCTTCCTACCTCTGGGAGCAGACCGCCGGAACCCCTGTCAATCTATCGAACCCGGCGGCGGTCCAGCCGACCTTCACCGCCCCGGATGTCGGTGCCGGCGGGGAATCCCTGACGTTCCGACTGACGGTGACCGACAGTGAAGGGCAGCAGGGTACGGACAGTTGTATCGTCACTATATCGGCGGTAAATCACGCTCCCGTGGCCGATGCCGGACCCGATCAAACCGTCACTGAGGGCGTCGTCGTTACCCTCGACGGCTCCAATTCATCCGACGCTGATAATGACATCACCACCTACCAGTGGGAGCAGACCATCGGAACCCTGGTCACCCTTTCGAATGCGGCGGCGGTGCAGCCGACATTCACAGCCCCGAATGTCGGAAGCGGCGGAGAGTCGCTGACGTTCAGGCTGACGGTCACCGACAGCGCCGGATTGCAGGACACCAACACCGTGGTTGTCAACGTTTCCTGGATCAATGCTGCGCCGACGGCCAATGCCGGACCCGATCAAACTGTTGACGAAGGCGATACCGTCACCCTCAGCGGCCTGGGCTCTGCCGATCCGGACGATGGCATTGTTTCATTCGTGTGGCAGCAGTTGGCCGGGATTCCGGTGACCCTGTCCAATCCGGCCGCGGTGCAGCCTTCTTTCACCGCTCCGGATGTCGGGCTCAGCGGAGCCGCGCTCAGCTTCCAGTTGACCGTGACCGACAGCGGCGGCTTGAAGGGCACCGATACAACCATCGTCAACATTGCATGGGTCGATCAGCCGCCGACAGCCGACGCCGGGCCCGATCAAACCGTTGGGATCGGTGAAACGGTCACCCTCGACGGATCCAATTCCATGGACCCGGATGACGGCATCGTGTCGTATTTGTGGGCCCAAACTGCCGGTCCGCCGGTAACACTGTCCGATCCGGCGGCGGCCCAGCCGACATTTGTGGCGCCGGATGTCGGTGCCGGCGGGGTGTCCCTGACATTTTCCCTGACGGTCACGGATGAATTCGGGCTGCAGCACTCAGATAGCTGTGTTGTCAATGTATCCTTTGACAATGCGCCGCCGACAGCCGATGCGGGTATGGATCAGCTGGTGAATGAAGGCCTGCAGGTCACCCTCGACGGCTCCAATTCCAGCGATGGGGACGGCAGCATTGCTTCCTATTTCTGGACCCAAACCGGGGGAACGCCGGTTACACTTTCCGACCCTTCGGCGGCAAAGCCGGTGTTCACCGCCCCGGACGTCGGACCCGGCGGGCTGGCCCTGACCTTCCAGCTTCAGGTCAAGGATGACGGCGGATTGCAGGATACCGACACCTGTATCGTCAATGTCTCCTGGGTCAACCTGCCGCCCACGGCCAATGCCGGCCCCGACCAGACCGTCAACGAGGGGGATACGGTTACCCTCGACGGCTCCAATTCAGACGATCTGGATGACGGCATCGCTGCTTACCAGTGGACCCAGACGGGGGGCACGCCGGTCACGCTGTCCAATCCCTCGACGGTCATGCCGCTTTTCACCGCACCGCCGGTCGGCGCTGAAGGCGGCGCGCTGACGTTTCAGCTGACCGTGACCGACAGCGACGGCCTCCAGGATACCGACACCTGCATTGTCAATATCTCCTGGGTCAATCTGCCGCCCACCGCCGATGCCGGCGTCGACCAGACGGTGGGCCAGGGCGCGACGGTTACCCTCGATGGATCCGCTTCCAGCGATCCGGAAGGCATTATTTCATCATATCTCTGGGCCCAGACGGCCGGACCGGCGGTGACCCTTTCTGATCCGTCGGCTCTTCAGCCCTCGTTCTCGGCGCCGACTGTGGGCCCCGGCGGAGGATCCCTGACCTTTAATTTAACGGTCACCGACAGCGGCGGGTTGCAGGCCTCCGACACCGTCAATGTGAACGTCACCTGGCAAAATCAGCCGCCGGTAGCCGATGCCGGCCCGGACCAGTCGGCCGTCGAGGGCACAACCGTTACCCTGGACGCCTCGGGTTCGGCCGATCCGGATGATGGCATCATCTCCTATGCGTGGGTCCAGACCGGCGGCAGCCCGGCGGCAACCCTGTCCGACACCACGGCTATTCAGCCGACGTTTGTGGCGCCCCCGGTCGATCAGAACGGCGCCGTCCTGGTTTTTGAGGTGACGGTCAAAGACGGTGGCGGCTTGCAGAGCAGCCGGGCGGTTTCTATTAATGTTACCGACAACGGGATAACCGGTTTTCCGCCGCAGGCCACCACCATGCTGTCCACCCAGGGTGATCCAATGGCCATCCTGGAAGAGGGCGGCGGCAGCATCACCAAGCTCAACCCCATGAGCCCCGAAAGCCTGCCGGCTATAGGGGAAATGCCGGAGGACATGATTTTCGGGTTGCTGGATCTGCATGTCAAACCGGATATTCCCGGCGGGACGGTGACCCTTACCATTTTTCTGCCGCAACCGGCACCGGCCGGGTACAGATGGTACAAATTCAATTCCCGGACCCAGGTTTGGACCGACTACACGGCCGTCACCGACACCGGCGGCGCCAGAGGCGCGGTTTTCAATGACGCCAGGGACCAGGTCACCCTCACCCTGGTTGACGGCGGTATCGGCGACGATGACGGAGTCCGCAACGGCGTAATTGAAGACCCCTCGGGGCTGGGCGCCGGCATCGCGAGCATCGGATCATTCGGCGCTAACAATTTCGGTCCCTCCAGCGGCTGTTTCATCGGCACCGCCGCAGGTGGACGGGGATTCGGCCCACAGCACTTGCCGGTGGTTTTGGGATTGGCTCTGGCCCTGGCGGCCCTTTTCAGCACCCGGGCCGCGATCCGCTGGCTGAAACCGGGCCGCCCCGGCCGGACAAATGCCGCCTTGCTGAAGGACGGCCGTCGAAAGCAATTTTAAAAATACGGTGCTTCGCATTCATAATTAAGGTCTTTACCTTATTTACATTATCATCATTTGTTGTTTTGCTGATAACCTGGCGGCCCATCGTTCTATATCCCGGTACAGTCAGCTAAAATTCTGAAGTTGGATACAAGTCTGGATTTGGAGGCGGTTGCATGCAAATCAGAAAGCTTCTTGTTTTTTCCATGGTCATTTCCATTTTGTTCCTGACAGCGAAAGCGCAGAGCAGCCAGGAAAATGAAAGTTTTGCGGGCGATGAAACCTGCATGGAGTGTCATGAAGAGATCTATACAGGCTTCTGGGGAAACATCCACGGCGTCAAAGGAGATCCCCGAACACCGGCTGGCCGCGGTAAGGAATTTGTGTGCGAATCCTGTCACGGCCCGGGCGCCGCTCACGCTGAAGAAGGCGAGGGCGGCGGTATTCTTGCCCTGAGCGCGAAATCGGCCGAGTCCCGGGAAAAAAAGAATGCCGTTTGCCTGCGATGTCACAACAAGGGCAAAGTGGCCATGTGGACCTCCAGCGAGCATGAAACCCGGGCGCTGACCTGTGCCAGCTGCCATGGGGTTCATCAAAATAATCCCAAATACCTGGCCAAGCCCAGCCAGCCGGAAGTCTGTGCGCAGTGTCATCGCAAGATCACTCCCCAGCTGTTGCGGCAGTCTCATCATCCCATCCGGGAACGCAAGATGAAGTGTTCCAGCTGCCACAACTCCCATGGAACCATTGCGGACAAGCTGATCGATGCCCAGGACATCAATCTGAAATGCTTTGAGTGTCACGCCAACATCCGGGGGCCGTTTATGTGGGAGCATCCTCCGGCGGTCGAAGACTGTCTGGCATGCCATGTCCCCCACGGTTCCTCGCGCGCGGCCCTGTTGAACGCCCGGCCGCCCTATCTGTGCCAGCGATGTCACTCCAATGTGGACCACCCGAGCCAGCTGCAGGCCAGAAACAGAACCCAGGCCGGCCGGTCGGTCTACGTGGCTCTAAACAACAGGGGATTTTACCGTGGATGCCTGAACTGTCATCTGAAAGTCCACGGCAGCAACCACCCCTCCGGCAAGAACCTGTTGCGATAGGACGGAGGGCCCTCCTTCGCCTTGCAGGCTGCGGAGGGCAGGCAGAGGACAGGAGACAGAGGGCAGAGGACAGAACACAGAGGATAGAAGACAGAGGGCAGAGGACAGAGGACGGAGGGCAGAGGACAGAAGACGGCAATGGCTTAAACGACGGAAACGCTTTCAAGGAGCCGTACCATGAAGAAAAAGTATTTGTTTGTCTCGTTTGTGGTGATGGTGATTGGTTTTTCTCTCCTTTCAGGGCGTCTGCAGGCCGCGGAGGTGACGACCCTTTACAACATTCGGCTGGGGCAGCACAGTGGTTTTACCAGACTTGTGTTCGACGCCGGGGGTGCGCGTCCGGTCCAAATCGGTCCGGCAACGGCCGACAGCGTTTCCATTGTCTACACGCAGGTCGAGTTTGCGCGCTCGCCCGCCCGCCTGTTCCGCGACCTGCAGGGCGCGGTGGCCAACGTGAGCCACCAGCGGGCGGCGAATCAAACGATGATCACGGTTACCTTCAGCGGCCCCGACACTGCCGTAAAAAGCTTTTACATGCAGGGCAAACCCGGCGAAAAAATAGGCTACCGGCTGATACTGGACTTTTATCCCGCCGGCAGCGCCCTGGTCGGCCCCGGCACGCTGGTGGCGGTTGCGGAGGCAGCCCCGGCGCCGGCAGCGTCTGCGGCAGCAGCGGCTCCGGCAGTGGAACCGCAAGCGCCGGTCGCGGCAGCAGCGGCCGCAGCTCAGGCTGCCGCTCCGCCTGAAGCTGAAGAGGATGCGGCGGAAGAGACATCTGCCGCCGAAAATCTTATGCAAAATTTTTCCGGTGACATCGGTCTCATTTTAAGGGGCCGCAATGATGATGCCAAAGACTCTTTATTCACCCAGTACCGGGATCCCCAGTCCGTCAGCGGAGAATTCTGGGTAAGATATGAAGAAAAAGACCGCTTCGTTTTCAAGGCCGACGGCAACAATCTCGGCCAGGATGACGTCAATGTGAGCTTCAGCGGAAACTGGTACGGCAAAATAAAAGGAGGCATCACCTATGACGAGATCCCGCACCGGTTCGCCTTTGACGCCCGGACGTTGTACTTCGGAGTCGGCTCTGATGATCTGGTTCTGGATGACGGGCTGCAAAGCGATCTGGAGGCGGCCGGTGTGGGAACGGTGGCGGCGGCCGACCGGTTGAAGACCGAATTTGGCACGGCTTCCGCCAGCGGGGACCCGGAAATCAAACGCAAAAAAATGTCGATGGACATTGAATTTGTGGCGACCGATCCGTTCAGTTTGCGAGCGGAATTCAGCGGCGAAGAAAAGGACGGCACCCGCCCGACATTCGGTGCTTTCGGCCTGGACAATACGTCGGAGCTATTTGAAAACGTCGACAACGAAACCATGACATTAAAGCTGATCGCCGAATATGCCCGCAATCAGCTCCTGCTGAACGCCACCTATTATTACCAGAATTTTGATAACAACGCCGACAGCCTGACCTTTGACAACCCCTTCAGCGTGTCCGACAATCTTCTCAGCGGACCCGGAAGGGGCCGAATCGACGTGGCGCCCGACAATCACTACCAGAACGTATCACTGGCCGGTTCCTATTCGGACCTGCCGTGGAGTTCCCGCGTCTCGGTCAACACCGCCTGGGGCTGGATGCGGCAGGACGACGACCTGCTGCCGTTCACCACCAATACCGCGCTGGGTTTTCCCATCGGCTATTCGAACCCGGCCAACCTGCCCGCCGGCGATGCCGATGTCCAGGTGGACACCACCCTCGTCGACGCCACGCTGGCAACCCAGCCCCTGGACTATATGCGTTTCAAAGGCCGCTTGCGTTACTACGATTACGACAACAAAACGGACCGGATCATTTT
>JAFDCJ010000199.1 GCA_019312835.1 Deltaproteobacteria bacterium | reverse complement strand
AGTTGATAACACCGATCGCCATGGAGAAGGAAGTGCGTTTTGCGGTGCGTGAAGGTGGTCGCACGGTGGGCGCCGGCGTCATCAGTGAAATCATTGCCTAGCTTGCCAATTGGTTTTAAACCAATTGGCAGTTATTTGTTATTCGTTATTGGTTATTAGCTTAACAGCAGTTATCAGTTATTCGTTAATGGTTAATATTTAAAAGGAATCGGTTCTGTTATTAATTTCTTAACGGCAACATCGCTATCAACAGGACTGGTTGCCAATCTCGAATAACGATTAACCAATAACAATTAACCCCTAATTGTGCATGCCATGCGCGATTAGGACGGGGGAGTCCATCAGGTGAGAATCATTGTTACCCTTGCATGCACTGAATGCAAAAGAAGAAACTATACGACAACCAAGAATAAGCGAACCACGCCGGATAAGCTTGAGTTCAATAAATATTGCCGATTTTGTCGCAGGCACACCCCGCACAGAGAAACCAAGTAGCTGCGTCAAAGCGGTTGCGCTTTTGACGGGGCATCGGCGGGGACTAAAGGCTAAACCGGAATGGTTGAGCGGATCAATGACAAATCCAATAGGATGCGAAGGCCTTTGATAAATTTTTCCATTCAAAGGTCCCAACGGATTATGCAGGCCAGTAGCTCTAACGGTAGAGCGTCGGACTCCAAATCCGGGTGTTGGGGGTTCGAATCCCTCCTGGCCTGCCATACTTTTATAGGTTAAGCTTAGAGCCGGTATCCTCAAGCTTTCCAAAGTTTAGGAGTGTAATGGGACGGATACAGCGAAAGAAAACATCGGCGGCAAAAAAGAAGAAAAAGCAGGCCGCAGTGAGCACGGCTGCCGCTGTTGCCGAGGACGAAAAAAATTCTGGTCTGAACAAAGCGGCCTTAAGCGACGGCTCAGTCAAGGCGCCGGCCAAAAAGAAGGCGGCACCGCCGAAGAAAAAATCGGCAGCAGCCAGCCCGCCGGCGGCCAAGCCCAAAGACAATATCTTTACTAAAACCGCTCAGTTTCTGCGGGAAGTAAAAGTAGAGCTGAAAAAAGTTACCTGGCCGTCACGCAAGCAAACGATCGGCTCTACTGCGGTTGTCATCGCTCTGGTAATGTTGATCTCTTTGTTTCTCGGTGTGGTTGATTTTGGCATTTCCAGTTTGATCCGAATCGTACTTCAATAGATCGAGGAGACAGATCAGTGGAACTCAAATGGTACATTGTGCATGTATATTCGGGATTTGAAAACAAGGTGAAAGCAGCCCTGGAGGAGCGAATTGCGCTTTCCCCTCATCCCGAAAAATTTGGCGAAGTACTCGTTCCTACTGAAGAGATAGTTGAACTGGTAAAAGGAAAACGCAAGACGTCTTCGAGGAAATTTTATCCCGGCTACATCCTGGTCCGAATGAAACTCGATGATGAGACCTGGCATGTGGTCAATGATACCGCTAAGGTCACCGGTTTTTTGGGAGGCCGTAATAATCCGGCAGCCATATCCGATGAGGAGGCCGATCAGATTTTAAACCGGATGGAAGCCGGCAAACTGAAGCCACAACCGAAGTATTTTTTCGAATCCGGTGACGAAATTCGTGTCATCGACGGGCCGTTCACGAATTTCAACGGGACAGTGGAAGAGGTCAACCAGGAAAAGGGTAAAATCAAGGTGTTGGTAAGTATCTTCGGCCGATCCACTCCGGTGGAACTCGATTTTGTTCAAGTGCAGAAGCTGTAGGTTTCAGATTTCGTTGAATTTTATGAAAATTATGTATTTTACCACGAAGAACACGACGCCCGCAAAGAAACCATTAAATCTTTTATTCAAATGTTTTCTTTCGATTCTTCATGATCTTCGTGGCCTGATTTAATTTCGGTTCTCTCCGCGCCGCAGGCCCTGCGTGCCGGAGACCGGGTTATCCGGGATAGGAGAAAGTAGGTAAAAATGGCAAAAAAGTTAATGGCGCTCATAAAACTGCAGGTTGAAGCCGGAAAAGCCAATCCATCCCCGCCCATTGGTCCCGCCCTCGGGCAGCACGGGGTTAATATAATGGACTTTTGCAAAGCGTTCAATGCCAGAACGGCTCAGGATGAGGGGATGATCATCCCTGTGGTTATCACGGTTTATCAGGATCGATCGTTTACATTTATCACCAAAACACCCCCGGCCGCCGTTTTGCTTAAAAAGGCAGCGAAAATTGCCAAGGGTGCCGGTGACCCCAAGCGGGATCGGGTTGGGAAAGTAACCCGCAAGCAAGTTGAAGAGATTGCCAATCAGAAAATGGTCGATCTCAATGCCAATGATCTGGATGCGGCCTGTAAAATTATTGAAGGCACCGCTCGCAGCATGGGAATTGAGGTGGGCTAAAAACGCGTTGCGTGTTGCGAGATGCGGGTTACGGGTTCTGAAAATCACCGCGCAACGCCAAACCCGCAACCCGCAACATGAGACACGTAACACGATTGAAGGAGATAATGGGAAAATGCCGAAGCGAGGAAAAAAATATACTGAATCGCAAAAAAAATTAAGCACCGGATCACCCAACGCTGTTGACGAGGCTGTGAAGATGGCCCTGGAATCATCTTACGTCAAATTTGACGAGACGGTCGATGTCGCCGTTCGCCTGGGTGTGGACCCCCGGCATGCGGACCAGATGGTGCGAGGCAGTGTCATTCTGCCAAATGGAACCGGCAAAGAGGTCAAAATCCTCGTTTTTGCGAAAGGCGAAAAAGAAAAGGAAGCGCTTGATGCAGGTGCGGACTTTGTTGGTAATGATGACCTGGTTGAGAAAATCAAGGAAGGATGGTTTGGTTTTGACAAGGCGGTTGCCACACCCGATATGATGGGTACCGTCGGAAAAATCGGAAAATTGCTGGGCCCCCGGGGATTGATGCCCAATGCCAAGACCGGAACCGTCACCTTTGAGGTTGCCAAAGCGGTTAGCGAGCTTAAGGCCGGCAAGATTGACTTCCGGGTCGAAAAGGCCGGCATCGTTCACGCCCCCATGGGAAAAGTTTCTTTTGGAGTTGAAAAAATCATCCAGAATATCGCTGCATTTTTAGAAACCATCATGCGTCTCAAGCCGGCTTCGAGCAAAGGAACATATTTAAGAGGGATTTCCTTGTCTACGACAATGGGGCCTGGAATTAAAATTGATACCGCGAATCTAAAGGATTTAGCCAAATAGTATGGCACTGTCAGGTGCGCTGACGTTTGAATCCGCCGGTTGAACTCATCACGCGATGAACACATCACAGGAGACAAATCAATTCACTGCAGGCTTGCGGATAATTTCGCTGTCAAGGTTATCGATCGGTATTCGTTACAGCTGAGGATATTGGTGCGTCTGAGCTGGTGATCTGTTGATGGCGTTGCGTTGAAAATTATCTGAAAACTCGTGGTAACAGCCGAACGGCTTGTTTTTTAAGAATCCAAAGAAAAGACATTCTGTCAAAGACCGTAGGTTCACAAAATGGCTGACAGCGATTGTGTATAATCGGCATTGCCGGCCTACCGAGGCAGATATGCGGTTGTCTTTTTTTAAGACCTGATATGTCTAAGGTCGCAATCGCAAATCAAGCTTAGCCAGTTTTCTCCGGTATTTTGTCAGATCAGGAAAGGAGGTGACATTTAAAAGTGAGGATAACAGAAAAGCAACAAATTGCTGAAGATTTACGTGACAGGTTTTCTAAATCCGCCATCATCGTCTTGACCGATTACAAGGGGCTGGATGTTGCTGCCATGAACGATTTGCGGCGCAAGCTCAGGGCGGAGCAGATTGAATACCAAGTGGTGAAAAACACGCTTCTCATTCGAGCTTCGGAGGACAACGATGTTGCTTTGATCAAGGACTATTTCAAGGGCCCCAGTGCCATTGCGCTAAGTTACGATGATCCCGTCGCGCCGGCGAAAGTTTTATCTCAGTTTGCGAAAGAACACGACAAACTTGAAATTAAAGTCGGTGTAATGGACGGCCAGGTGCTGGACGCAAACGCCATCCAGGCGCTCGCGAAACTACCGTCCAGAGAAGTGTTGCTGGGTCAATTGCTTTCGGCGTTGAACGCGGTGCCGACATCGTTTGTCAGGACCATCGCTGAAGTTCCCAGAAGCTTGGTCAATGTATTGGCGGCGATCAGGGATCAAAAGGAAGCCGCCTGAACTGCACACCACATCTAGTAACAGTTAACCGGTTACCTCGTATAATCGATAGCAAAAAATCAAAATTACTGGAGGAATAAAATGGCAAAAGCAGATATCACAAAAGAAGATTTTATAGAATTTATCGCAAACATGTCGGTTCTGGACCTATCTGAACTGATCAAGGAAATGGAAGAGAAATTTGGTGTTTCGGCCGCCGCACCGGTGGCCATGATGGCCGCCGGCCCGGGTGCCGCCGCGGGTGCCGCCGAAGCAGCCGAAGAAAAAACCGAATTTGACGTAATCCTGGCAGCTCACGGCGATAAGAAAATCCAGGTCATCAAAGAAGTTCGGGCCATTACGGGCCTGGGCCTCAAGGACGCCAAGGAACTCGTCGACGGCGCTCCCAAGCCTGTCAAGGAGGGAGTTGTCAAAGAAGAAGCTGAAAAGATCAAAGCCCAGCTGGAAGAAGCCGGGGCACAAGTCGAAATTAAGTAACCAGGGCAGATTGAAAACCGGTCAAATCCACCGGCTGGTTTTCAATCGATGTTGCTATCGGAGTGTTGGAGTATTGGGGTACTGGAGTAATGGAAACCAGGTGGATATCCGTTTGCACCACTCCAATATTCCACCACTCCATTACACCATAATCAGAAATTGATAAAATCAAGTCCGCTGCAGCTAAATACAGCAGCAGAAAGCGGACGAAATAATACCAATCATTAACAACGGGAGATGCCATGTCTGATAGGCTTTTGGCAAACAAGCGCATACGGAAGAATTTCGGCAAGATACAAAAGATTGTCGGTATCCCTGACCTGATCGGGATGCAGCGAGAATCATTTCAACGGTTTTTGCAGATGGACATAGCTCCTGAGAAACGCAGAGAAATCGGGTTGCAGGCTGTTTTCAAATCCGTGTTTCCGATCAAAGATTTTACCGGCAGCGCATCCCTTGAATTTGTTTCTTACCGTTTTGGTGAAGTTAAACACGGTATCGAAGAATGCATCCACAGGGGGATGACCTATGAGATACCGGTGCGTATCACGGCCAGGCTGGTGGTTTATGATATCGACGTTGATACCGGTGTCTCCAATATCCGGGACATAAAGGAGCAGGAGATTTATTTCGGCACCATTCCCCTGATGACCGATAAAGGCACCTTTATCATCAACGGAACCGAACGCGTCGTGGTCAGCCAGTTGCATCGCTCCTCGGGCGTGTTTTTCGATCACGACAAAGGGAAAACCCATTCCAGCGGGAAGATCATCTACAGCTCGCGCATTATTCCGGTGCGCGGTTCCTGGATCGATATGGAAATCGATCCCAAAGACATTGTTTACATCCGCATCGACCGTCGACGGAAGTTTCCCATCACCATCCTTTTCAAATCGTTTGGTTACACGGTAGAAGATCTCTTGTCGTATTTTTATAAATCAGAAAAAATAATCGTTCGCAGCAAAAGATATTACAAGGAATTCAATCCGGAATTTTTAAAAGGGCAACGGGCGAGCAAGGATGTCAAAGATCCGGAAACCGGTGATCTGCTGGTCAAAAAGGGCCGTGTTTTTGCACAGCGTGCCATCAAGCGTCTGAAGGCTGCCAACGCAGATCTGATTCCGATACATGCGGACGAAATCAATGATCGGGCCTTTGCGTCTAACATTGCGGATCCTGAAAGCGGCGAAATCCTGGTGAAAGCCAATGACACGGTCGGCGAAGAAGTTTTGGCAAAGCTCAGCGAGGCCGGTATCAATGAGTTTGAGCTGCTCTTTATCGATGGGGTTTCCGCCGGGCAGTCCATCCATAAAACCCTTCAAGTCGATAAGGTCGAGGGCAAGGAAGAAGCATTAATTGAAATCTATCGACGCCTCAGGCCCGGCAATCCCGCAACCCCGGAAGTCGCTCAAGATTTCATTGATAACTTGTTCTTCAAGTCAACCTACTATGATCTTTCCGGCGTCGGTCGTTTGAAAATTAACCAGCGGCTGGGCATCAGCAGCGAAATTAATTTAAACATCCTGCGCAAAGAGGACATTTTGTTGACCGCCAAAGCGCTGATTGAGCTCAGAGATACCCAGGGAGTCGTTGATGACATCGACCACTTGGGAAATCGCCGGGTCAGAGCGGTGGGCGAACTATTGGAAAACCAGTATCGTATCGGACTGGTACGCATGGAGCGTGCCATCAAGGAGCGCATGAGCCTGCAGGAAGTGGATGCCCTCATGCCCCACGATCTGGTAAATCCCAAGCCCGTGTCGGCGGTGGTTAAAGAATTTTTTGGAACCAGCCAGTTGTCGCAATTTATGGATCAGACCAATCCGCTGTCGGAAACGACCCATAAAAGAAGACTGAGTGCCCTGGGCCCCGGCGGGCTTACGCGCGAACGCGCCGGTTTCGAGGTTCGGGATGTGCATCCATCCCATTACGGACGGATCTGTCCGATCGAGACACCGGAAGGCCCCAACATCGGCCTCATCGTATCGCTGAGCACCTATGCCCGGGTAAATGACTATGGTTTCATCGAAACTCCCTACCGGACGGTTGAAAAAGCCAAGGTTTCTACGGACGTCCAATTCCTGGACGCTTTCGAAGAAAAGGAGCAGCCGATTGCCCAGGCGAATGCGCCGGTGAATGAGAAAGGCAAATACGTAAACCCCTTGGTAACATCGCGGGTTGCCGGTGAGTTCACGATGGTCAAGCGTGAAGACATTGAGCTGATGGATATCTCTCCCAACCAGCTGGTCAGTGTTTCTGCCTCTCTGATTCCCTTCCTTGAAAACGATGACGCCAACCGCGCGCTGATGGGTTCGAACATGCAACGTCAAGCCGTGCCGTTGTTAATGAATCAGGCACCTCTGGTCGGTACGGGTATCGAGGAAGTAGTGGCGAAAGACTCGGGTGTGACTATCGTGGCCCAGCGGGACGGCGTGGTCGTCGATGTTGACGCCTGTCGGATCGTTCTTAAACACGATCCTTCAGATGATCCTAACGAAAAGGATGTGTCTATCTATAGTTTGTTAAAATTTATCCGTTCCAACCAGAATACATGCTTTAACCACCGTCCGATCGTCAAAAAAGGGCAGCGGGTAACCGCCGGGCAGATTATCGCCGATGGGCCTGCTACCGAGCAGGGGGAACTGGCGCTCGGTAAAAATGTCACCGTGGCCTTCATGCCGTGGGGCGGTTACAATTTTGAGGATTCGATCCTGGTCAGCGAGAGACTGGTCCGAGATGGTGTCTATACCTCGGTGCATATCGAAGAATTTGAAGTGGTTGCCCGGGATACCAAACTCGGCAAGGAGGAAATAACCAGGGATATTCCCAATGTCGGTGAGGAAGCTTTAAAGGATCTGGATGAAAGCGGAATCATTCGCTTGGGCGCCGAAGTCAACCCCGGAGATATTCTGGTCGGCAAGATCACGCCCAAGGGCGAAACCCAGCTTTCCCCGGAAGAAAAGCTTTTGCGTGCCATCTTCGGCGAAAAGGCCGGTGATGTTAAAGACACCTCTTTGCGCGTACCTCCGGGTGTACAGGGGATTGTTATCGATGCCAAAGTCTTTTCAAGGCGGGGTATTGAGAAAGACGATCGTGCGCGTCTCATCGAAGATGAGGAAATCGCAACCCTGGAAAAAGATCGTGATGATGAGCTCAAGGTGGTTGCCGATGTCGTCAGATCCCAACTTGAAGAATTGCTGGTCGGCAAAAAAGTCTATGCTGCCCTGAAAAAAGGCAAAAAGGTTCTCATTCCCAACGGGGCCAAAATAGATGCCCAAACACTGGCGAAGATACCCATCGTTCAGCTTGAAGGCATTGTTTTGAAAGATCCCCAAAATACCCAACAGGTGCATGAGATCCTTGAACGTTATCGAGACCAGTGCGAACTGTGTCGGCTGGCCTTTGAACAGCAGTTGGGGCGTTATGAAAAAGGCGATGATTTGCCGCCCGGTGTCATTAAAATGGTGAAGGTTTACGTGGCCGTAAAACGGAAGCTCTCGGTTGGGGATAAAATGGCGGGTCGTCATGGCAACAAGGGGGTCGTGTCCAGGGTTCTTCCGATTGAGGATTTGCCATATTTTGAAGACGGTAATCCGGTTGATATGGTGTTAAATCCACTCGGCGTGCCTTCGCGCATGAACGTCGGCCAGATTTTGGAAATTCATCTGGGGCTGGCTGCCAAGGGCCTGGGCGACCAACTAAACGACTTGCTGGCCGAGCAGAAAACGAAAGCCTTGCGGGATAAATTAAAGAAAATCTTCGATAATCCTGTGGATAAGAAGACGATCAATGCGATGGGAGAGGAAGAATTGATCGATTTTGCATCCTACTATAGAGGCGGTGTCCACATGGCCACGCCGGTTTTTGACGGCGCCAAAGAGGAAGAGATCAAAGACTTGCTGCAAGAGGCCGGCCTGGATACAACCGGGCAGACAACCCTTTTTGATGGTCGTACCGGAGAACCCTTTGACGAGAAAATCACCGTCGGAACGATGTACGTGATGAAACTGCACCATCTGGTGGACGATAAAATTCACGCCCGTTCCATTGGTCCATATTCGCTGGTGACCCAGCAACCGCTGGGCGGTAAAGCTCAATTTGGCGGGCAACGCCTCGGGGAGATGGAGGTGTGGGCCATGGAAGCCTATGGTGCGGCTTATGCCTTGCAGGAGTTTTTAACCGTCAAATCGGATGATATGGCCGGCCGGACCCGCATGTATGAGAAAATCGTCAAAGGTCAAAACGTGCTGGAGCCCGGCATTCCGGAGTCTTTCAGGGTTATGACCAAGGAATTGCAGGCCCTGGGCCTTGATATTGAACTGCTGGAAGAAGCCGAATGATGAATTCGTGAAAAACCGACTTCATCATGTCTTTCGTGTTTGGTATTTTGTCATTCAAATGCCTTATCTGTTTCGATGCTGCCAAACACCAAATACTAAATACCAAACACCAATTACCATCAAACCCAAAATAGGAATAAACCATGGAAACTCTTTATGATTTCTTTGCTAAACCGACGGATCCTAAACGGTACAATGCTATTCGAATTGCGCTGGCATCACCGGAACAAATTCGAAAATGGTCCCATGGGGAGATAAAAAAGCCTGAAACCATTAATTATCGTACGTTTAAACCGGAGCGTGATGGTCTTTTCTGTGCAAAGATTTTTGGTCCCACCAAAGACTATGAGTGTAACTGTGGTAAATACAAACGGATGAAGCATCGCGGTGTTATCTGCGAGAAATGCGGCGTTGAAGTCATTCAATCCAAGGTGCGCAGAGAGCGCATGGCCCATATCGAGTTGGCAACACCGGTTTCGCATATTTGGTTTTTGAAGAGTTTGCCCAGCAAGATCGGCAATTTGCTTGATCTGACGCTGAAAAATATGGAAAAAGTGCTTTATTTTGACAGCTACATCGTGCTGGATCCCAAAGACACGCCGCTGTCAATGGGGCAGTTGCTCTCGGATGATAAATATCAGGAAGCCCTGGAAACCTATGGCAACAAGTTTGAAGCCGGGATCGGTGCCGAGGCCGTCAAAACCATGTTGGAGAACATCGATCTGGACGAGTTGTACAACCAACTCCGCATGGATATCCGCGAGACCGGTTCGGTTGCCAAAAGGCAAAAACTGGCCAAGCGGCTTAAGATCGTCGATGCTTTCAGGAAATCCGGCGTTAATCCGGTCTGGATGATCATGGATGTGATTCCGGTACTGCCGCCGGATCTGCGCCCCCTGGTTCCCCTTGAAGGCGGGCGTTTTGCCACCTCCGATCTGAACGATCTCTACCGGCGGGTCATTAACCGCAACAATCGCTTAAAAAGGCTGATTGATCTAAAGGCACCGGATATCATCGTGCGCAACGAAAAGCGCATGTTGCAGGAATCCGTTGATGTTCTGTTCGACAACGGCCGCCATGGTCGCGTCATTACCGGCACCAACAAACGGCCCCTGAAATCACTCAGCGATACCCTGAAGGGAAAACAGGGACGATTCCGTCAGAACCTGTTGGGGAAACGGGTCGATTATTCCGGACGTACCGTTATTACAGTGGGACCGGACTTGAGGCTCCATCAGTGTGGTTTGCCCAAAAAAATGGCCCTCGAGTTGTTCAAGCCCTTTGTTTACTATCGGCTCGAGCAAAAAGGCATGGTCTCCACCGTTAAAAGCGCCAAAAAAATGGTGGAGCGCGAAGTCCCCGAAGTCTGGGACACCCTGGACGAAGTCGTCAAGGAATACCCCGTCCTGTTGAACCGGGCACCGACCCTGCACCGGCTGGGGATCCAGGCCTTTGAACCGATTCTTATAGAGGGCAAAGCCCTGCAGCTGCATCCCCTGGTCTGCACGGCCTTCAATGCCGATTTCGACGGCGATCAGATGGCGGTGCATGTGCCGTTGTCCGTAGAAGCCCAAATCGAAGCCCGGGTGCTGATGCTGTCCAGCAATAACATCCTGTCGCCGGCCAACGGCAGCCCCATCATCGTTCCGAGCCAGGATATCGTTCTGGGGATTTACTATATGACCCGTGCCATTGCCGGCAGCAAGGGTGAGGGGCAGATCTTTGCCAATCCCGAGGAGGTTCGTATCGCCTATGATTCCGGCGCGGTCGATTTGCACGCCGGCATCACCATGCGCATGCAGGGCAAACGTCATGAAACAACCGTCGGTCGGGTTTTGCTGTGGGAAATCATTCCCAAGGTGGATATCGTGCAGATGCGACACATCCGTGTCGCCACTGAAGAGGAGGCCCAACAGGTTATCGAGCGGCTCGATGCGCACGAGGATTTCCTGGCCCTCGTAAATGAATGTTCCCAGGCCGCCGACAAAGACAATGATGGCTTGATCGGCAAACTCACGTTTAATGAATTTAAAGGCGTTTTCGGGTGCTCGGATGCCGATGTCGATGCCCTCTATTCCCTTAATGAGGGCGAGCACAGCACAAATGCCCTGTATGCCGATGGCAGTTATCATCTTTTCGAGATACTTGAAAAACAACCGGCGATACCGTTTGATATCGTTAATCATGTCATGGACAAAAAAACCCTGAGGGAGCTGGTGGACTACGTCTACCGCAACTTAGGGCCCAAAGCCACGGTGATTTTATCAGATCGACTCAAAGACCTGGGCTATAAATATTCAACCCAGGGCGGGCTGTCCATATCCATTGACGCCATGATTACCCCGGAAAGCAAGGGGGCCATATTAAAGAAAGCTGAAAAACAGGTAGCCGAAATAGGGCGGCAGTATACCGAGGGGCTCATTACCCAGGGAGAAAAGTACAATAAGGTCGTCGACATATGGGCCAAAGCGACTGATGATGTCGCCAACGAAATGATGGAAGCCATGAAATTAGCACCGGCGACCGACCATAAGAGCAAAGCGGTCAAGGCTAAAAAAGGCGAGCCGGTTGTTGAAGAGAGCTTCAATCCCATTTATATGATGGCCGATTCCGGTGCCAGGGGAAGCAAGGACCAGATGCGTCAGCTGGCCGGTATGCGCGGTCTGATGGCCAAGCCATCCGGAGAAATTATCGAAACCCCCATTGTTGCCAATTTCCGTGAAGGGCTGTCGGTGTTGCAGTACTTTATTTCGACTCACGGGGCCCGCAAGGGTTTGGCCGATACCGCCCTAAAAACAGCGAACTCGGGCTATCTGACCCGGCGCTTGGCGGATGTTGCCCAGGACTGCGTGGTGTTGGAAGATGATTGCGGCACGATGATGGGAGTTGAAGTCGAACCGCTGATGGAAGGCGGTGAGATTATTCAACGCCTGGGTGAACGGGTACTGGGGCGCGTGGCCGTTGAAGATATTGTCGATCCCTTTACCGAAGAAGTCATTTGCAGCGGTGGGGAGGAAATCGACGAACAGGTGGTGGACCGGATTGAAGAGGCCGGTCTGACGAACCTTAAGATCCGTTCGGTGCTGACCTGTAAGGCAAGAAGCGGTGTGTGCGCCAAATGCTACGGGCGGGACTTGTCGCACGGCCGCCGGGTGGAAACCGGACAGGCCGTCGGGATTCTAGCCGCTCAATCCATCGGTGAGCCCGGCACCCAGCTGACCATGAGAACTTTTCACATCGGCGGCACCGCCAGTCGGCGGGTGGAACAGGCCGACATTCGTGCCCGGGTCAATGGCAGCATCAAATTTGTCGATCTGAAGGTGGCCAAAAATTCCGATAAGCAATTCGTGGTCATGAACCGACGGGGCGGCAAATTTACCATTTTAAGTGAGGGTGGCCGTGAACTGGAAAGTTTTCCGGTAATTTACGGCGCTCACCTGCACGTTAGAGACGACCAGAAAGTAAAAACCGGCGATCTGCTGGCGACCTGGGATCCGTTTACCACGCCGATCCTATCTGAAGTGGACGGTAGCGTCAAATTTGGTGATATCGCCATTGGCAAGACGATGCAGGAGAAAGTGGACCCCGTTACCGGCAAGTCCAGCCACACGATCATCGAGTCGAAAAGTGCCGAAGAACGACCCAGAATCTCCATAAAAGACAAAGATGGCAAGACCGCCAAGCTTCCAGGTTCTTCCGGTGTGGCCCGCTATATCCTTCCGATCAACGCGATTTTGCTGGTGGAAGAAGGACATACCGTTAAAGCCGGTGACGTCGTAGCCAAATTACCCCGGGCCACCACCAAAACCAAGGATATTACCGGAGGTTTACCGCGGGTGGCGGAACTGTTCGAGGTTCGCAAACCCAAAGAAATTGCGGTACTCAGCCAGATTGACGGCTATGTTTCGATCGCCAAAAGCACCAAGAAAGGCAAACAGAAGGTGACGGTTACGCCGGTGGATGTGGGCGAGAAAAAAGAATATCTCATCCCGCGGGGTAAACATATCAACGTCTATGAAGGTGATTATGTCCGCGCCGGCGAGCCGCTTATCGGCGGCTCTGCTGTGCCGCAGGATATTCTCAGCATCAAAGGGGAAGTCGCCCTGGCACGTTATCTGGTAGATGAGGTTCAGGAGGTCTATCGGCTGCAGGGCGTTAGGATAAACGACAAGCACATCGAGGTCATCGTACGACAGATGATGCGGCGCGTTAAGGTCACCAGCGTGGGTGATACAAATTTTATCATGGAAGAGCAGGTCGATAAAATCAAATTTGAAGAAGCCAACCGTGCGGTCATTGAACAAGGTGGCCAACCGGCGGTGGCAGAATCCCTGATTCTCGGAATTACCAAAGCATCATTGAGCACCGATAGTTTCATTTCGGCGGCTTCATTCCAGGAGACGACCAAAGTGCTCACCGATGCAAGCATCGCCGGATCTGTTGACGGACTCCGCGGCCTCAAAGAGAATGTCATCATGGGCCGCTTGATTCCGGCCGGAACCGGCATGTCGGCGTATAATGATGTTGATGTCGAGGTTTCCCAAACGTCGTGATAATTGTGCTGCCGGCGACAGGAAACCGATGGATATTTTACCAATGAAGACCGTAAAAGGCTGCAGCGGACCAAAACGATAAAAATTCATTAAAATTTATAATAAAATGCTTGACATTATTACGTTTCGTGTATACATATCGACATTTTGCTGCACCTAGAAATTTTAGCCGGACTGACCCGGAAAATGAGGAGAATATGCCGACAATTAATCAGTTAATCCGAAAAGGCCGGAAACGGATGAAATCCAAATCCAACACCCCGGCCCTTAAGGGCGCGCCCCAGAAAAGGGGAGTTTGTACCCGTGTTTACACCTCAACGCCTAAAAAGCCGAACTCCGCCCTGCGGAAAGTCGCCCGTGTCCGGTTGACGACCGGTATCGAGGTAACGGCTTATATCCCGGGTATCGGGCACAACCTTCAGGAGCACTCGGTGGTGCTGGTTCGCGGGGGGCGGGTCAAGGACCTGCCGGGCGTGAGGTATCATATCGTCCGGGGAACGCTGGACACGCTAGGTGTGGAAGACCGTAAACAGGGCCGTTCCAAGTACGGAGCCAAACGGCCCAAGTAGTTTGATGCCGCATGCCGAACGAAGGAATTCTGTCCTTCATAACCGGCAACGAATAACAGATAACCGATAACAGATAGTGGTGCGTGTATGCCAAGACGAAGAGAAGTGCCCGAACGACCGGTTGTTTCTGACCCGAAATATGACAGTAAACTGGTCTCAAAATTTATAAATTGCGTTATGCGCGACGGCAAAAAAAGTACGGCCGAGTCTATCTTCTATAATGCGTTTAACATTATGAAGGAAAAAACCAAAGAATCACCGCTGAAGCTTTTTGAAAAAGCGGTTGAAAACGTACGCCCTCTTATCGAGGTAAAATCCAGACGGGTTGGTGGTTCAACCTACCAGGTTCCCACTGAAATCCGACCGTCCCGGCGCACCGCACTTGGTATCCGGTGGATCATCGGCTATGCGCGCCAGAGACCCGAAAAGGGCATGGCCAATAAGCTCGCAGCCGAACTAATGGATGCCGCCAACAATCGGGGCGCATCGGTTAAGAAAAGGGAAGACACGCATAAAATGGCGGAAGCCAACAAGGCGTTCGCCCACTTCCGCTGGTAGGAATGACGGATAATCCTCAACAGTCAATTCCGTACGAAAGTGGGATAATCGCTTCGCCACAGCCGGTTTTTCCGGTTTGGTATTAAACTATCGTAATAATAGGGCATACATTTCAATTTGATGCCCTATGTATTTCTCAAAGGGGAGGACGGGAACATGTCGAAGGCAAAGTTTGAGCGGACCAAGCCGCATGTCAACGTAGGGACCATCGGGCATATTGATCATGGCAAGACGACCTTGACGGCAGCGATCACCAAGCATTT
>JAFDCJ010000198.1 GCA_019312835.1 Deltaproteobacteria bacterium | reverse complement strand
CTGCCACGCCGTATACGATGGCGGCTACTGTCCCCAGGGGATCTCATTCGAGGAGCGCACCGTTCTTTTAAAATCCGGACCTTCCGGCTTCAGGGAAATGGTCGATGCCAGCCTGCGACGGCACTACGAGTTGATCAAAACCCTTACCGATCGGGGAACTTATTTTTTTGACTACGGCAACAGCTTTTTAAAAGCCGTCTACGACGCCGGCGTCAACGAAATTTGCAAAAACGGCAAGGACCCTCTGGATGGGTTTATCTTCCAGTCCTATGTGGAGGACCTGATGGGTCCTTTGCTGTTTGACTACGGATACGGTCCTTTCCGCTGGGTATGCCTGAGCGGCAAGGACGATGATTTGCAGAAGACCGACAGGGCCGCCATGGAATGCATTGATCCGGACAGGCGCTTTCAAGACCGTGATAACTATATCTGGATCAGAGATGCCGCCAAAAACAAACTCGTGGTGGGAACCAAAGCCCGCATTCTATACCAGGACGCTTTGGGGCGGATGAACATCGCGCTCAAATTTAACGCCATGGTGCGCAGCAGGGACATCGGTCCCGTCATGCTGGGCCGGGATCATCACGATACCGGCGGCACGGATTCGCCCTTTAGAGAAACCGCCAACATAAAAGACGGCAGCAATATCATGGCGGATATGGCGACCCAGTGCTTTGCCGGCAATGCCGCCCGGGGCATGAGCCTGGTGGCACTGCATAACGGCGGCGGCGTCGGCATCGGCAATGCCATCAACGGCGGCTTTGGCCTGGTGCTCGACGGCAGCGAGCGGATCGACGCCGTCATCAAACAGGCCATCCCCTGGGATGTTATGGGAGGCGTCGCCAGACGCGCCTGGGCCCGCAATGAAAACTCGATCGAAACCAGTATCAATTACAATCAAGCCCGCCCGGGCTCGGATCACATCACCCTGCCGTTCATCGCCGATGGCAAAATGGTCGCTGCGGAGGTCGAAAAAGCATTTGAAAAATATAACATTGATGGGTAGCCGGTATGCCCGTTAGCCCGTTAGCCGGTGTCTTCTTAACCGGCTAAACCGGCAACCGGCAAACCGGCCGGAGAGAAGAATATGACTGCCATGAAAAAGATTATCGAATGCGTGCCCAATTTCAGCGAGGGGCGTGATCTTAAAAAAATTGAAAAAATCGTTGGGCCCTTTCGCGGCCGGGATGGTGTTAAGCTGCTGGATTATCAAAATGACGAAGACCACAACCGATCGGTGGTTACCGTGGTTGGGGAGCCCGAACCGCTTAAGACCGCTGTCATCGAGGCCATGGGAGTTGCCGTCGAACTCATTGACATGAATTCCCACCGGGGGCAGCATCCCAGGATGGGGGCCATCGACGTCGTACCCTTTATACCGGTAAAAAATGTTTCCGTCGAAGATGCCGTGAAGATTTCCAAAGCAGCGGCCAGAGAAGCCGCAACCCTATACGGGCTGCCGATTTTTTTATACGAGCAGTCGGCCTCCCGGCCGGAAAGACAAAACCTGGCAGCCATCAGAAAAGGCCAGTTCGAGGCCATGGCCGAAAAACTCGCCCAACCGGAGTGGAAGCCGGATTTCGGACCCCAACAGATTCACCCCACAGCCGGTGTGACGGCCATGGGGGCCCGCATGCCGCTGGTGGCCTACAATGTCAACCTGGATACCAATCAATTTGAGATCGCCGATGCAATCGCGAAAAAAGTCCGACACATCAGTGGCGGGCTGCGCTATTGCAAAGGCATCGGCATCGAGCTCAAGGATCGGGGCATCGTGCAGGTCTCGATGAATATGACGGACTACACCAAAACCGCTCTTTACCGGGTGTTTGAGCTGATTCGGATTGAAGCCCGCCGTTACGGCGTCAACGTGGTCGGCAGTGAAGTCATCGGCCTGGTGCCCATGGAGGCACTGATCGACACGGCCGCATATTACCTCCGGCTGGAAGGCTTTTCCATGGAGCAGGTGTTAGAGTATCGAATTTACGAATAAGCAAAACTGGTCACATGGGTAAAAGGTGGACGGTGGATGGTATAATTTATAGGCACAGGGCTCGCGGCGCAAGGCCCAAGGTCACTGATCTTATCCGTTTAAAACCCTGAGCCGCGGGCCTTGCGCCTTGTGCCGGGTCATCAAAGCAACGAGCATCGGATAAAGGAGAAAAACCATGCTAGCAGATTGCACCATTAAAGACTATCTTGATAAAGCCGCTGCGGGGACGGCTGTTCCGGGGGGTGGGAGTGTGGCGGCGCTGAATGGGGCTCTGGCGGCCGGCCTTACCGAAATGGTGGCCAATTTGACCATCGGGAAAAAAGGGTATGAGGCCGCCGAAGATGATATGAAAGCGCTGGCTGACAGGGCAGCAAAATTAAGGATCAAGCTGACCGGGTCCATTGACAAAGACGCGGATGCCTATACCGGAGTTATGGCTGCTTTCAAGCTCCCAAAAACCACCGATGCGGAAACCGCCGTTCGCAAACAAAAAATCCAGTATGCCATCAAGCACGCGGCCCTCGTCCCCCTGGAGGTCGCCAGGGATGCGGTGGCGGTCATCGAGCTGGCGGGCGAGGCCATTGACAAGGGCAATAAGAATGCTGCTTCCGACGGAGCCGTGGCCGCCATGAACGCGCGCACAGGTGCCCTGGCGGCCATTTACAACGTCAAGATCAATCTGGGCGCCATTGATGATGAGCGGTTTGTAGAGGAATTGACGCAGGAAGTTAAAGAATTGGAATCCCAGATTAATAAAAAGGAGACCGCGGCGCTGGCCAACGTTTCTGTTTAATCTTCACCTTGAATTTTTCTATAATTTAGTGTCCCGGTCGAGAAGCATTTTTTAATAAATTGTACCGAGTTTGGTGGGACGTAAATACGCCGAAAACCTTTGAAAAAAGTAGGGGCGGGGTTCCCAGCATAGCTAAATGACCCATCGATCTAAATTATTTAAGGCGGGCCTTATCCTCGCCCGTCCCGTTCATCATATTTCAACATCGCATCAAGCAGGCTCGCAGCATCAGGCAAATCCGAACTCCGCCATATTAATTCCTCCAATTGCTCAGCCCGATCAGCCAATAATGCTCCCTGCACCAGCCGGCGAAACTTTTCCCTCAGCTCTCGGTCAGAAGGCGGATCCACGGAATCCCAGCGAGCTTCGACCTCACCGGAGTCATGGCGGTTGTCATCTTGAGTCTCGATGATGACACGTGCGAATCTTTGGGCCGGAAACCGAGAGCTGAACCGATTGTCTTCAATCAACTCTATGCAACCGGAAAGCTTTAAGACAATCGGATCCGTCAAGGCGGACTCATTCAACTCGTGAAGACCTAAATGGCCATTAACCAATGCAGTGGCCAATGGAAACGGCAAACTGTATTGCGCCTCTTCAGTGGACAGAGGGCATCGGCTGTTCAGGCGCACAGCTTCACGAAAGGTATGTACTTCAACCTGTTTTATGTTGTCCGGGGTCAGCCGATGGGTTTGCTGGAGCATCAATGCGGCTTCGATAGCCGGCTGGGCCCAGCGGCAAACCGCATGGGGTTTGAAATACTGGCCGATCATTAACCAATTCTGACCGAGGTCTTCCCAGTAACCTTTCACTTCTTCAGCCTCCACCGTCAGAGCCGGAGCGCCTGTAAATGATTCTTTTGCCAGACAGGCCGCACTGAGGCCGGCCATGGCGCCCCAACCGGAGCCGTCCTTGAGCATGGTGGGATAGTCGATGCCGCGCATCATCTGGGAGCGCGGTCCGTGGTATTCGGCAATTCCTAAAGCATGTCTTGTTTTTTCCCTGCTCAATTTCAACCTGCGAGCTGCAACTGCCGCACTGCCTAAAGCATTCCACGCGCCCGATGTGTGATAATCACAGGCCGTGGCATGCAGGGCAATACCGGCCCGCAAGGCAATCTCGTAGCCGATGACGACAGTCGTTAACATCTCCGCGCCGGTAATTTTCTTCGGATGTTTTAACGGTATCATTGCAAAGACAGCGGGTACAATCGCAGCCCCCGCATGGCCTTTGGCGAGGGGGTGGCCGTCATGAATGTCCAGCGAGTCGATGGTCATTCCGTTGGCCAGGGCGGCACCGGGCGGTGACACTTCACGGCCGTCAAGCCAGAGATGGGCGTCTCGACCTCCAAAAACAGCAGCAGCAAAGTCATGGACAATTTGGGACAACCGGGTCCGGCTTCCGGCGATTCCCGCCCCGAGGGTGTCCAGCAGGCAGCGTCGGGCTTGACGGCGAACATCTTCAGGCAGGTCTTTCCAACTCGTTTCATGGATGAAATTTATAACACCCATCATACTTTTCTATACAGCAACAGGTAATTACTGGGCCCCACTTCAGCGAAGTGTATTTTTTTAAATTCCATGATGGCTAACACACCATCCGATTTGACCACTCTGGCAGTTTCATGCAGGACGGCCTGATCAATGTTGTCCTCGACAAAATCATGCAGCACCGTGGCCATCAGGCAAACATCTATCAGATGGTCATCTAAAGGAAATCTCTTGCCGGCATCGCTGACCATGGCTTCAATATTGGTCAGGCCCCTGTCGGCAGCCTCATCTTTGAGAAGTTCGATGCCTTCGGCCCACAGATCCACACCGTAGACCCGGCCCTTTTCCCCCACGATCGCGGATGCCGCCAGGCAGTATGCGCCGCTCCCGCATGCCAGATCCAGAAAGGCGGCTCCCTTTTGAAGGTCCAGCTCTTTGAACAATAAGTCGACATCGATCAGGTCATAGCTGCTTTTGCCGGCACCGGTCGGTTTTCCGTCATTGTTGCTATCCATAACAATCTCCAAATTTCAAAATATGGTCGACACCCGCCGAGTGAATTGCATATTGGTTCCAACACATCTTCATATCATTCGGTGAAATTCCGCGTTCCTCCGCGGTTAAATCTCTCATTTAGCAGTTGCCGTCAGGCACAACCGTCGTGAATTTCTGAATAAAAAGACGTAAATTCCCAGGGCAAAATAGAAAAAATCGCGAATCAGCAGCGGCCCGGAAAAGGTCGCTTGGCTGCCGGCGTCTATGGCAAAACAACCGCAATCGAATTCATGCCCGCGGATGATATTGATGGATAGACTGATGATGAATGCCAGCAGCATGGCATTAATGATCAGAGCGGCGGAGCGGGGATAAACTCCGACAAGCAGAGCCAGCCCCGCAATCAGTTCAATAAAGGGCAGGGTGATGGCAAACAGGTTGATGAGGATCGCCGGGAAAAGATCGTATCCATAGATAATTTTGGCAAAGACCGCCGGTGCCAGGATTTTGCTGTAACTGGCATAGATAAAGGTTGCGCCGAGAATCCAGCGGGCAACCAGTTCAACCCAGCTGCTGGTTAATATTTTTAACAAAGGATTATTCAATGGGGTGCCCCTCGGCCTCCCAGCCGGGAAAACCGTCGATAAAAACGTTTACATTGTCGTAGCCAAACGCCAACAGATTTTCTGCCAGCCGGTGACTGTCCTGGCAGGTACGGCCCGAACAATAGGTGATGATGGATGCTTCAGGGGGATGGCGTTCTAAGAAGGCGGCGATGTTTTCTTCAAACCGACCGACCGGCAAAGATACGGCCCCCGGAATGTGCCCTGTCTCATAATCCTCCACAGAACGGGCATCGACAAATATATAGTTGCCGCTGTCATACAACTTCTTGGCCTGGTCAACGTTTTCGATTTCAATACCCGCGATGACGATATCATTTTTGGCCCTGGCCGTTACCACACCCTGGGCGGTATCCCATTGACCCACCACCGCGATGCCGGCGGAGTGACAATAATTGAAGATGAAGGCAATTAGAAGTGATACACCAAGAATGATGCTTATTTCTTTTGCGGTTCTCACAGATGGTTAGCAATTATTCGTTAGTTGTTATTGGTTATCGGTTAATAGAGAGCGAATTGAAAAATGAACCTGTTGGGGCGTATCCGGCAGACATCATTAGTTGAATGGGATAGGCGGCGAAAAATCTCTTAACATATCTGCCTGATCACTGAATTGTTACACAAAATGGCTATCGATTTCCAATACCGAATAACTCTCCATTGGTTATAGCCAATGGAGAATCAGCTGCCCGTATCAAGGCCATTGACCTCTTTGAGCATCGACAGCAGGGTATCCGGCCCGATGAACCCCGGGACAGTTCCGATGGCCTCTCCCATCTCGGTTAAAAACCAGGTGGAGGGAAGCCCCATGACACCGTATTTCATGGCGGTATCGGGCCTTTTGTCAGTATCCACTCGGACAGAAATAAAATGGTTGTTCAGATAGGCAATAACGTCGGGATTTTGAAACGTCTCTTTGGCCATTTTCCCGCAAAAAACACACCAGTCCGCATAAAAGTGCAGAAAAACCTTTTTTTTCTCAACCTTGCTTACCGCCAGTCCTTCTTCATAGGATCGCCAGTTGATGCTTTCAACCGCGGTGGCGTCTTCAAAAAAGGCCGGGAACAGACATAAAGCGATAATTAGTATGACGCCTATAGGCTTTATATTCAATGGGGATAGGCCCCTTTCAGCTGGATTTCAGATCTGTACTCCATAAATCATACCATAATAATATAAAATTGATAGAAAGATTGTCAATTTAGGCCGGTAGCTGTGTTTGAATAATGACTTAACGGGTTTTAAAATTCCATAAGGTTCTCTGGAAAGAATTGGCGGTTAGCCACCGGCCTTGTGTTTTGTATTTAGTGTTCAGTGTTTGGCTTATCGCTGAGACAAGATGACGATCAATAAGCCAGACAAAATACTAAATACGAGTAACCAAAGACCCGGTGAATTCGGCTTTTTACGAATTCAGCGCTATTCAGGAAAATACAGGGATACCGTGGTTCCCTCACCCGGTTTGCTGGCGATCTCGATTTTTCCGTTGTGGGCTTCCATAATGGTCTTGCACAAACTCAAACCCAATCCGTACCCGCCGGTGGCCTTGGAACGGGATTTGTCAACCCGATAAAAGGGCTCGAAGATAAAGGCGAGCTCTTCTGCCGGTATGCCGATGCCATTGTCGGCAATTTCAATAACCGTTTGACGGGGTTCGGATTTCAAAGATATGCGCACCGGATCGCTGTTGGCAACGGAAAATTTGATGCCGTTGGCCAGAAAGTTTCTGAATACCGTTTTAACCTGCTCGGGATCGGCGTTAACGAAAAGGGTTTGCGGGAATGCCTCCAATCGAACACCGGGCGGCTGATTTTGATAATCAGGCAGGATTTCGCCTAAAAGGCTCACCAGATCTGTTGGTCGCAGCTTTAGATCGCCGTGCAAATGGTGCCTGCGAGCGGTCTCCAGGATGGCATTGATCATCTTCTCCATTTCACAGATGTCGTTGGCGATGCTGTCCCGGGCCTTGCCTTCGGGTAAAAACTCGAGGGCCACCTTTACCCGGGTGAGCGGTGAGCGCAGTTCGTGGCTGACATCCAGCAAAAGCTGCTCCTTGGCGTGCATCATGGCCCGGATGCGATCGGTCATGTCGTTAAACGCCTCGGCAAGCTCCCTTAATTCGTCGGAGCGTTTCAGCGGCACACGGTGCTTCAGGTTACCCCGGCCGACTTCCCGCACGCCTTCGCCCAGCCATCGCACCGGCTGCATGATCCACCTGATGGATAGGAAGGCGCCGATAAATATCAGCGTCAACAGAGAGAGCAGAATGACGACCAGCCGTATGCGCTCCGGGCCCATTTCAAAGCTCTTGTCGAGTCCAAAAACAAAACGGCCGGCTTCATGGTCGATTTCAATAAAATGATGCCCATGATACCGGCCGACGCTAACGGCAGGATTTTTACCCCACAACCGCCAGTAAGCCTTTTTAAAATCATAAATTTCATCGGCGGTCGCCCAGCTCTGGTCGGACCCTTCAAAATATATCTGCAGGGCCGCCTTGGCGGCCACTTGCCGGGCCCGCTCCAGGCTGGGCGGTGTTCCCAGGTCGGCAATGATATAGTTGGCATATTGTAAAATATTTTGGTTCAGCGGACGCACGGCGGCGCTGCGATGAATCCAGAAAAACCCGCCAGCCACCAGGTTGACGGCGATTCCCGTGAAAAGGATGATGATCAACAGTTTGGTAAAGACCGACCTTAATATTTTATTCAGCCAGGTTTTCCGCATCCCCGGAAGCCTCTCCAATGAAAACATACCCTGTACCCCAGACGGTTTTGATAAAGACCGGCTTTTGGGGGTTGTCATTTAATTTCTGGCGCAACCGGCTCATGGTGATATCCACCGAGCGGTTAAAGGCATCGCAGTCAATTCCGCGCAGCTCCTGCAGAATCTGGTCGCGATCAAAGACCTTGCCGGGGCTGCCGGCAAGCAGCGCCAGGGCCGCAAACTCGTTGGTGGTCAACTCCAGGTTGCGGCCGTCAAGGCTGGCGGTCTGCCGTGGGAAATCAATTTCCAGGGGACCGAAGACCTGCGGCCGGGCATCATCTATTTTTTTCGAACGGCGCAGGACCGAATGGATTCGCGCCACCAGCTCCCGGGGCTCAAACGGTTTGGGCAAATAATCATCCGCACCCAGTTCCAGCCCCACTACCTTGTCCATCAGCTCGCCCCGGGCAGTGAGCATGATGATCGGTACGGCTGACTGCTGCCGGATTTTTTTGCAGACCTCGAACCCGTCCATACCTGGCAGCATCACATCCAGGATGACCAGGTCCGGGGCTTTCTGCTTGAGCTTTTTAAACCCCTTGTCGGGATGGGTCGCCGCCAGAACTCTGAAACCAAAATCGCTCAAAAAGCCTTTCAAAAGCTCATTCAACTTCTGGTCGTCATCGATGATTAATATGGTGGTCATACTCGATTCTCGGTGATGGTAAATCATGGCACAAGGCTCACGGTGCAAGGCGCAAAGGAATCGGCGGAAAGCTGAGAAGACAATATCTTTGGCCGTGCGCCCTGCGCCCGCCCTGTGCCGAATGATAGTTTCGGATGTGGGGTCGGCCGCCGTGCCGGCCGTTTCCGTGACTCGCGATGATCTGAATTAGGCGGACACGGTAATCCGCCCTACTTCAGTTAGCTGTCATCTGCCCTCTGACCTCTGTCCCTGTCATATAAACAGTGTCTCCCCGTGCTTGAGATCCACCAGGCGGTCAAGAAGCCCTTCCTTTTCAAGCTCGTGTTTGACCTGCATCGGTGGGAAATGCACCGGCTCGTTGCCCAGGCGAAAAGTGCCCCAGTGGACGACCAATAGCTTGCGGGCGTTTAACTCTTTAACGGCCTGCACGGTTTCGCGGGGATTGATGTGGCTCTGCGCCATGAACCAGCGCGGCTCATATGCGCCCACATTGAAAATGGCCAGATCGATATCATATTCCTTGCCCAGCTGCTCAAACCCGTCAAAATAGGCCGTGTCGCCTGAAATGTAAATGGTGTAGCCACCGGCGGTTCTGACCAGGTAGGACCCCCACAGGGACCGATTGGGCCCGGTGATCGGATTGCGCATGGTCCAATGGTTGCATGGCAGCAGTGTAATCTCCAGCCCGCCATCTCGATACCGGTTGTACCAGTCGAGCTGGGTTCGGTTGGACATTCCCAGTTCTTTAAAATTCTGGTCGTATCCCAGCGGAGTGACGATGTGGGTGTCTTTTTTGAAGTATGCCAGTGATGCCGTGTCGAGGTGGTCATAATGGCCGTGGGTGATCAGCACGTGCTGCGGGGCCGGAATGGTCCGGGGATCAAAGGCAAGCGGCGAAAAATCCTTGATGAACCAGAAGATATCGGCAAACACCGGGTCCACTATGATGAAACGGCCCCCCTCATTGATCACCACGCTGGCATGCTTGAGAAAAGTCACCGAAAGACCTTTGTGAGCGTTTAGCGGTTCCCAGTCAATGGATACGGAGGTTACCGGTTCATCGTCAAAATATTTTTTAAACCGGTTGGGGCTGAAAAACTTCCATTTCATGACCTGCCAGAACCGCCCCTGGCGCCCCGGACCGAGGGGATTGACGAAACCGTCGGATCCGTGATGCTCTCCGGACCGGGCCAGATCGCGCAGCCTGCGCCCGTTTAAGGGCGTGTAATGCAGCAAATCTTTATCGGAACCGGCGGAAACCGCCGCTGCGGCTACATCGGGCATCAGGTTAAATATCATCCAACTTTTCAGGGTCATTAGTAATTTTAGAATAAAATTTCTGCGGGTCATATCTGCTAGTGCTCCTGTCAAAATTTGCAGCCCGATATGACAATTACCATAATCATTCCCATCCCCGAAGTCACCACTATTAGTTGATTTGTTGATGGGTTGAATAGTCGATTAAGTCAAAGGAATTTAATCTATTTAAATAACTGCGCCTATGCAGACGACTCAATCAACTTAATCAACCCAATCAACTCAATCAACCACCCACCTTAACTGTCAGCAGCGATATTGACCCGTGACCAGAAACCAGCAGCCAGGGACCAGTCAGCTATTCCAGATCATGCCCATGCCATTTCTTGAAGTTTTCCAGTTTGGCCACCAGTTTCTCGCGCTGTGACGGCGTCAGGGTTTTGTGAAATTCGGCCAGCCGCACGATGCCGAGGTCGATCAACTCGTCCATCTTGGCTCTGCGTTCGGCGACCATGGCCTTGATGCGATCCGGGTCGATTTCCTCACTTCGCAGCTGGGCAACGAATTCTTCGTGCATGGCGGCCCTATCGGCATGCATCTGAAGACCTTTTTCCATCAGTTCATCCTTGATCTGCTCCAGGTGAGCCTGCTGGCCGGCGTTCAAATCCAGGCTCTCGGACACATAATCCATGATGAATTCCGCCTTTTGCTGGGGCGAATGGCGCCGGCAGCCTCCAAGCCCTGCAATACCTAACACCAAAACCGCAATGACTGAAAGATACAATCCTTTTTTTACCATGAGTCCTCCTTTGTTGTAAAACAACACGGTGCGTTAATAAAGTAAACCCGCTTCCCACTGGTTTAGATACTAACCGCCATTGCCGGGGATTGCTTTTCTTGGGTGTAACAGTTTGTAACAAATTGTAGCGGGTAATTCAGACAGGGGACGGGCCTGTTTTTGGGGGGAAAGTTGAAGCTTGGAAAATATTGGCGACTCCTTTAGACGACAGCGCTGCCCTCCTCGAGGCGCCGGTTTAAAAATTAAGGTTTTCAAAAATTTGGACGATATCAATTACACGTGGTTATGGGAACGTAACCGGATATTTGAATAAATAATGAATTTAATGGGATCGTAAAGATGACGGATCAATCCTCCGAATCACGGAAAACCGCTAAAGCAAAAGCACCAAAACCCTGGGTTATTACATCGGCAATCATTGTCGGAATAGTGGTTCTTTGTCTTGCCCTTGGCATTCCGACCAAAGACGAACCGAAAATCGGTATAAGAGAGCTCACCACTCTTATCATGCCGTTTAATTTTGCCAATGATAAATTCGCAGAATTCAAATATTTTGTGGAAACCATTCAACAAAAATGGCGCACCAAACCACAGGATATATTGAATTTACAGGAGTATGTCGATCCAGACAAATATGGTCATTCCGGCTATGCCATCGAGGATTCAGGTCTGGTGGTGGAATTTTTTTATTTTGAAAATAAGCTCTGTCAATCAACCATAAACCTTGAAGATCCGGGTGAAGCCAAAAAGTGGATTGGATATTTAGACAGCAAATTTGGTGAAAAAGAGCCTGAAGGCAAATTCTATTATTGGAATCAGGGCCCGCTTAGGGTTGTATATGAATTCGCAACTGCAATGCATAGATTTCATTTTGTCCATATGGAGACGTTTATCGCCGAACAGGAATACAGGAAAAAAGTGGATTCAAATCTGGCGAGATTCACGGAATTTAAAAAGGTTGTGGATAATAAAGTGGATTGGAACACAACCCCTGAAAGCCTGCCCGACATTTCGCTTTATGAGAAAAAGCGACTGCAAAAGTGGGATGTTTATACCCACAGCAGGATATCGAACCTGGCCTATCATTTTTTCGAGAATAGACTCTGTGGGATAGATTTTCTTATCTGGGACCCGCAACAAGCAAAAAAAATGCAAGGCCTTTTAGAAGCCAAGTTCGGAGCGGGTGAAAACGAGGGGAAAAACGGCATCAAATGGAATGTATATGGCATAACCATTACGTCCACATCGTACCCGGCGGCCAGCTCGTTTATCTTCCGGCACACCGAGACGTGGACACAAAAGGAACAATACGCCCGAAATTAAAACCTTCTATCCCGCCATTATTGCTTAAAACTGTCAGATGGTCGCCGTTAACTTTGCGCAAATTATGGACCTCAGCGGCCAGGTATACGCCGATGCCCTTCCTCAGAACCATTTTTCCGGGGTCACCGGCATGCTCGATTTTGTAATGGGTGCCAGCATGTCTTCCGGTGGCAGATCCATTATTGTCATACCGTCCAGAAGCCTGGACGGCCAAACCAGCAGAATAAGGCTGAATTCGAGCGAAGGTTCCATCGTTATCCCCAACGGCTATGTTTCCGCTGTGATCAGCGAATTTGGCATGATCAATCTGTTTAAAAATTTCCCTGCCGGACGGATACGACCATCGAAGGCGGAACGGTGGTCCTCAAATGCCGCTTTGAAACCACTTCTTGACACAACCGGCTTATTCACCTAAACTTCACGGGATTAATGGGGTTTGACACGCATCATCGTGCAGAAGCCATCTCAAAAAGCGCACTTCTGATAATTAAGCATCGGTGCGTCATCCCGATAGGCCGGGACACCGGACCCCACTGCGCGTGTCTCGGCGTCGCCTTTGGGCGAAGACGGAATTTTGCACCCGCATCCATCTTTTGAGATCGCTTCTCACCTAAATTCAATCACGACAACGGGAAACACGAAAGGAGGCACAGATGAAAAAAACATTGAAATGGTTGGGTGTAGCTGCAATGATCGCTGCTCTGGCAGTACCCGGGGCGGCCATGGCCAAGACCTTTAAAATCGGTGTCTCGGTGATTGTCGCCCACCCTGCCCTGGAAGCCGATCAAAAGGGCTTTGAGCAGGCCCTGAAAGATGCCGGCATCGAGGCCGAATACGACTACCAGAATGCCCAGGGCGATATGGCCAATGCCCAGTCGATTGCCAGAAAATTCAAAGGCGACAACCTCGATCTGATTCACTGCATTGCCACGCCCACCTCCCAGGCAATGGTCAAGGTGATTACCCAAACTCCCGTAGTTTATTCCTCGGTAACCGATCCGGTGGATGCCGGCCTGGTGAAAACCATGGACGCCGACGGTGGCAACGTGACCGGCGTATCCGATGCCTGGCCCTATGACCGCCAGGTCAAACTCCACAGCGATATGGTGCCTTCCGCCAAAAAGTGGGGCACCATCTATAATGCCGGCGATGCCAACTCGGTCAAAAGCATGACCTGGGCCCGGGATGCGATGAAAAAATACGGACTCGAATTCATCGAGGTGACCGTTTCAACCTCAGCCGAGGTTCATATGGCGGCCCAGTCGCTGGCCGATCGGGTCGACGCCGTGTTTATCATCTCCGATAATACCGTCGTTTCGGCCTTCGAGTCCCTGGTCAAGGTGTGCAATGACAAGAAAAAGCCCCTTTTTGGCGGCGGCACCGAATCCGTGCCGCGCGGCGCGATTGCGGCCCTCGGTTTCGACTATTTCCAGGTGGGCTACACGGCCGGGCTGAAAGCGGTGGAAATTCTGAAAGACGGCAAAAAGCCCGGAGACGTCCCCTCCAGCCTGACCAAGAAGCTGCGCCTGGTCGTCAATCCCAAAGCAGCCGAGGATCAAGGGCTTATGCTGGATGCCAAATATATCAAAATGGCTGATGAAGTCGTAAAATAGCGCTTTAATCAACCAGGCCGCGCCCGCTAGAATAGAGCCGGGCGCGGTTTATATAGAAGCTCTCTTTCCGGAAGGATCACCATGCTCCATATCATCCCCATCTCCCTGGAACAGGGTTTGGCCTATGCCCTGGTGGCCCTTGGCATTGCACTGACGTTTCGCGTATTATCCTTCCCGGATCTCACGGTCGACGGCAGCTTCCCATTGGGCGGTGCGGTAGCTGCCAGGCTGATATTCGACGGGTTCGATCCGGTCACCGCAACCGTTATCGCCATGGCGGCCGGTTTCGTGGCCGGATGTCTGACCGGTATCTTCGCCACCAAATTTAAGATCAACTCCCTTCTGGCCGGCATCCTGATGATGACCATCCTCTATTCCGTCAACCTCAGGATCATGGGCAGGGCCAATATTCCGCTGCTAAACCGGTCAACCCTGTTCACACCAATGGAAACCCTGGACATGTCCCGCGATATCCCGGTGATCATCTTTTTTTTCATTGTAGCCGCGGTATGCAAGATAGTCATTGATATCTTTTTGCACACCGAGTACGGGCTGGGCCTCAGGGCCACGGGTGATAATGAACAAATGATCAGGTCCCTGGGCGTCAATACGGATAAAGCCACTATTTTCGGCCTCGGCCTGTCCAATACCATGGTCGCCCTGGCCGGCGCCCTTATCGCCCAGGATCAGGGGTTTTCCGATGTGGGCATGGGGATCGGGATGATCGTTGCGGGCCTGGCATCGATCATCATCGGAGAGGCCCTGATCAAACCCACCACGGTTGTCAGGCTTACGTTGGCCGCGGCCGTCGGCTCCGTTGTCTATCGCTTTATCATTGCACTGGGCATGCGCCTGGGGCTGGCCCCGACGGATCTTAAAATGGCCACCGGTCTGATGGTCGTAATTGCCCTGGCAGTTCCGGCCATCCGCGGCAAACGGGAAAAGAAATTAAAGCTCAGAGGAGTCTGAATCTTGGCCGACCACTTGCTGACATTAAAAGGCGTCACCAAAATATTCAACAAGGGCACCCAGGATGAAAAGCGAGCCCTGGATGACTTCAGCCTCGAGGTCGCCGGGGGTGACTTTATCACCATCATCGGTTCCAACGGTGCCGGCAAAACCACTCTGTTGAACGTCATCGCCGGGACCATCGAGGCTGACGAGGGGCAGGTGATGGTGGACGGCCAGGATGTAACCAGATGGCCCGATTTTCAGATGGCCCAATTCATATCCCGGGTATTCCAGAGCCCTACTATGGGTACGGCCGGGGACATGACCATCGAGGAAAACCTCTGCATGGCGGAATTGCGGGGTAAAAAACGGGGGCTCAGATGGGGGGTCACCCGGGGCCGGCGAGCCCGTTACCGGGAAGTCCTCCAGGTCCTGGACCTCGGGCTGGAGGATCGGCTGAAACAAGCCGTCGGATTGTTGTCCGGGGGCCAGCGCCAGTCCCTGACCCTGCTCATGACGACCCTGGCCATGCCGAAAGTTCTTCTGCTCGATGAACACACAGCGGCCCTGGATCCGCGCACCGCCACCAAGGTGATGGACCTGACCGATGCCATGGTTCGAAAAAACAACCTGACCACCCTGATGGTCACCCACAACATGACCCAGGCATTAAAATACGGCAACCGGATGGTCATGCTGCATCAAGGCAAGGTCCAGCTGGACATACAGGGTGAAGAGAAGACGAAATTAACGGTGGCCGAAATCGTGGCCCAGTTCGGGCAGACACTCAAGGACGAAACCCTCCTGTCAGGTTAAAGGGTTCAAAGGTTCAGCTTTCAACGTTCAGGGTTATTGAGTGCAACAGCTTGACGGCAATCTTTTTCAACCTTTGAAGGCTGAACGCCGAACCCAGAACTTTTTAATCCCTGATGCCTGGTATAGAAATATTCGGCAACAGCTCAGCCATCAGCTAACAGCTCTTTAACAGCCTTGATAAACTCCGGCGTCGTCCCGCAGCAGCCGCCGATCATGTCCGCCCCGGCTGCGTGTATTTTCCTGGCGTCAGCGGCAAACTCGGCCGGGGTCTGTTCGTAGTAGGTGACTCCCTCGCTGGTCACCGGCTTGCCGGCATTGGGCTGGATCAATATAGGCCGGTCGGTTGCGGCCCTGAGCTCCTTGGTCAAATCGATGGTGTCCGTGCTGTTCAACGTGCAATTGGCGCCCGTCATGTCGGCGCCGGCTTCTTCCAGCGCTGCTGTGCACTGGGAAACCGTCTCGCCCATCATCGTAAAAAAGCCGTTCGGGGTCTTGGTATAGGTCATCGACGCCAGCAGCAGTATATCGCCGGCCTTTTTGACCCCCCGCACGGCAGCCAGCGCCTCTTCCAGTGAAAACATGGTTTCGATGATGATCAAATCAACCCCGCCTTCAATCAGCACCTCGGCCTGGGAGAAAAAACTGGCCTGCACATCTTCCGGCGCAGCATCTCCCAGCGGTTTTAGCATCTTCCCGCTGGGCCCGATATCACCGCCGACATATTTGCCGTCGGGGCAGGCCTGCCGGGCTAGTTTGACGGCCGCCCGGTTGAGTGCCGCCATCTGCTCCTCCAGTCCGTCGGCCACCAATTTCAATGGGCTTCCGCCGAAAGTGTTGGTAATGGCCACATCTGCTCCGGCCGCGTAATATTGCCGGTGTATATCGGTCACCAAATCCGGCTCATCCAGGTTGAGCAGGATCGGTGTTTTAAGGGCAACCTTCCCGGCTTTCATCAGCATGGTCCCCATGGCCCCGTCGAATAGTAAGGGCCTGTCTTTAACTATTTCTAGAATGGGATTGGACATCGCTATATCCTTTAGAGGTAATTGTTAGCATTGTTTTGAAATCCCAAGCACCAGATAACAAATTCCAAATAATACTCAAATATCAATATCCAATGACCGAAACATGGGCGTTTGTGATTTTGGTCATTGTATTTTGAGATTTACCTGCCCTGTTCAATAAATCGAAGATTTAATGCGAAGCATTATTGAACAGGGCAAATAATTTGGGTATCAGGGTTTGGAATTTAAAAACGCAATATAGAAACCGAAAATACTTTCCAATACTAACGCCCTTAAAGTCCCATCAGTTCCTTAACCTTAACCACCGCATCCATGGCATCCACGCCATAGGCATCGGCACCGATCTCCTCGCAAAAACGCTGGGACAGCGGTGCCCCTCCGATGATCACTTTAAGCGCAGACAGGCCCTTTTCATTTCTTAACTTGACGACATCGGCCATGCACATCATGGTGGTGGTCAGCAAGGCAGAGACACCTATGATATCAGCTTTCTCTTCGACTGCCTTTTCGATAAATTGTTCCGGTTTGATCCCCACGCCAAGATCGACCACCTCGAAACCGGCGCCTTCCAGCATCATGCCGACCAGGTTTTTGCCGATGTCATGGATATCACCCTCGGCGGTTCCGATGACGATCCGGACACTTTTCCCCTGCTGGCCTTCGGTAAAATGGGGCCTGAGCAGATCCATCCCCGCCTGCATGGCTTTAGCCGACCAGATCACCTGGGGGATAAACATTTCACCCTCACCAAATCGCACCCCCACCAGGTCCATGGCGGCCAATAGGCCTTTTTTCAAAATGTCATCAACGGCGATGCCCTCGTTCAATCCCCGCTCGACATTGGCGGCGGCATCATCCAGCTTCCCGTCTAAAACCGCATTATAAACATCTTCAAGAACTCCCACAGCAGATCTCCTTTACCTTCAAAAAATAGAATACCATTTAAATTTTAACCATATGGCTGGTGATAGTCATTGCCGCGAAGCGGACTGCGTCAGAAGGTCAGCAATCGGCTGATTTCTGATCGTCATGCCGGACTTGCTCCGGCATCCAGCGGTGTAATACGTTGAAAAAAAGCTGGATGCCGGGTCAAGCCCGGGATGACGATCCGGATGTATTTGTGGCCTTGCAGAATTGCCACCCTGTCTCCTTCGCGGGCGTGACAAATCGGAAGAAATCCGATTATAGATTATTGCCTCGTTTTACGCTGGGCGTCTTCCCAGATGCGGTCAAGCTCCTTTTTAATGTCGGCAGCCAGGGCCTCCGGCTGATGGGTGGCCAGGATTTCCCGGGCCTTTTCCAGTAATTTGTCGTCCGTTTTCTTTTGACCGTCTTTTATCCAGTTCGGAAGGTTTTTGCGATTGAAAATACCGGGCTGCCAGTGCTCTTGTTTGAAAAAATCGAGGGTGTGTTTTTGCTGCATGAAATTGCCTCCCGGACCCACCTGCCTGATGACATCCAGGGCCAGATGTTCGCTGTCGATGTCAAAACCGCGCATGTAGCGCTTGACCATAGCGATGGTCTCGTCGGCCAATATAATCAGTTCCGGAGAGGCGACAAATCCCTGGCCGAGGTAACCGCAATCGTGAATGAGGTTGGCGCCGTCAAGGGCGGCATTCAACAGCGTGAAGCCGTACTCCGCACCGGTTTGCAAATCCGGATACTGGGAATCGCTGCAGCCGGCCGTTCCCCACACCGGCAGACCGTAATGGTGAAACAGGTCGGCACAGGCACTGTGGGTCAATCGAAATTCCGGCGATGTGTACGAAACGGTCGCCTCCAGCATGTCCATGGTGGTGGCGGCGACCCCGGTGCTGATGGGCGCACCTTTGCGGGTCAGCTGGTGAATTACCAGGCCTGACAGGGCTTCAGCCACCGCGACCACCAGGGCCCCGGCCATGGTTACCGGCCCGGTGGTTCCTGCCAGAAGCGCCGGCGCATAATTCACCGGTATTTGATTTTGAGCACAAAACATCAGCTTGCCCAGGGCTTCTTTGGAATGCGTCAGGGGTGATGTGGGCTCGTTGTAGCTGATCAAAAACGGTTGTGCGGACAGGGCTTCGGGTCCGCCGGCGATGGCGCAGGCCATCTCCCAGATCACGGCTAAATCTTCCACCGACCCGGCCGTAAAAAAGATCGGCTTGATGCTGTTTGCGGCCTCCAGCTGGAAACAGCGGATGTAATGCAACCCGGCCGGGACATCCATGGGCAGACCGTATGAGCCGATAAAATCAATATGGGGCAGGGCATCGCTGATGATCGTACTGGTGACGATATCATCGGCCCGGGTGTCCCTGATTTCACGGGTTTCCAGATCAACGGTCTTGGGCAAGTCCGTGCCGGTACCGAAATAGGTCCGGCGGTCTCCGAGATCCATGACCGGCACTTTGTTGCGGTTGAATATGACCAGATGGGAAGGCGCCGAGGCAATGGCATCCTCCACCAGGGCGGATGGGAATTGGACCAGACCGCCGTCCATCACCCGGGCCCCACCATTTGAGAGAAGGTCGAGGGCCTGAGGATGATTGACACGCACGCCCACCTCGTCCAGAATCTCCAGGACGGCAGCATGAATGCGCTTGATTTGAGCATCATCCAGGATTCTGAACCGGGGTTGGCAGTGATTCGAGGCACCTGCTTCCATTAGCGGCTCCGCTGCCAATCGGCGGAAACCAATCGGCGTTAATTGTTTTCTGGGTAGACGTCGGGAATTAACGGACCGTAAGTCAGAAGCATAGCTTATAGAAAATTTGGGGTCAAGGGATCATTGGGGAAAATAGGGGCCTTTGCGCCGAATTGCCCCGGCTTTGGCAATTAAAGAATTTTAACGGTGGTGCCGATAAAGATAGTGAAGATTCAAATGGGTGATGCGTTTAATATTCAAAAGGTTAAACCGACAGCAATATGAAGGAAGGAGAAAAATGAAGCTTGTAAAAATTGGACTAGGCTTATTTCTTTGCGGCATTCTTTTAGCCGGTTGTGCGACCACCAAGGGGACCACGCCCAGCGATAAACGCCGGGCCATTCTTGACATGAAACGAGAGACCCTGAGAGACCTGTATAAGATAGAGCCCCAGGCGAGATCGGAAATTGCACGGGCACCTGGCTATGCGGTGTTCAGCGACGCCAATGTGAACATCATTTTCGCCAGCTTCGGCGGCGGTTATGGCGTTGTCCACAACAAAAGAACCGGCCGACACACCTACATGAAAATGGGCGAGCTCGGTGTCGGGCTGGGCCTGGGTGCCAAAGATTTCCGGGCCGTATTCATTTTCCATGATGCCGCGACGATGAATTATTTCATTAACAAAGGCTGGGAATTCGGCGGGCACGCGGATGCCGCCGCCAAGGCCACGGATAAAGGCGCCGCTGTCGGCGGCGCCGTCTCGCTGGATGACATTACCATTTATCAATTAACCGAAAGCGGACTGGCGCTCCAGGCCACCGTCAAAGGCACCAAGTACTGGAAAGACGAAGCCTTGAACTAATATTGGATAGAATATCCCAACAGATAAAGCTGCGTTGAGCCGCTTGCCGGCTCAAACGAAACTTATGCCCTTGCGGTACAAAAGGAAAGCAGGGCGGTATTACCGGCGCTGCTTTCCTTTTTATACACTATCGGTTCTGATGATCCTGATATTCAGTCTCCTTTCCGGAGATGAGCGATTTTTTCGATGAGCGCGGCCGCACAAGGGATTTTGCCTGAGGCGTACTACTGGTACGTCGAAGGCTAAAACCCGCGGAGAATCCCGCCATCGGCGGGAGAAAAAGGGCCATTTCCGGATGGCAACTTCAGTATACCATTTCCTCTTCAGTAACCTTCCCCTTAAAAAAATGGTACGTCCAGATCTGATAGGCCAGCACGATGGGCACGAACAGAAGGACCACCACCAGCATGATCTTTAACGTCAGGGGGCTGGAGGAGGCATTGTGGGCCGTCAGGCTGTAAGCCGCGTCGATATTCGACGGGAACATATTGGGGAATAAACCGATCACGCCGTAAAAGGTGCAGAACACAATCGTTGCGGCCGAGGCAAACCAGGCCTTGAAATAGGCTTGCTTAACCAGAAAGAGCTTGACGGCGAACAAGGCGGCCACCGCCAGCAGAATAACCAAAAACAACGCCGGATAGGCCAGAAAGTTGTCATACAATTGCGTGAAACCGGCGGAGGCACCCAGAAAGATAACCGCAAATCCCACCAGAACCGGCCATAATTTATTGGCGGTCGCAGAAGCCCTGGCCTGAAGATCCCCTTCCGATTTAATGGACAGCCAGATGGATCCGTGCACCAGAAACAACAGCAGAAAGAGCACGCCGCCCAGCAGCCCGTATACGTTTAACAGCGTCAACAGGTTGCCCTGATAAATGCCGTTCTGATCGATGGGTATACCTTTAAAGATATTGGCAAAAGCAACTCCGAACAAAATCGCCGGCGCCACGCTCCCGATAAAAATACAGGCATCCCACACCTTGCGCCACTTATCCGATTCGACCTTGCCGCGAAATTCAAACGCCACCCCCCGCAGGATCAGGGCAAATAAAATCAGCATCAGGGCCGTATATAAGGACGAAAACATCACCGCGTATACCAGTGGAAAGGCTGCAAAGGTCACGCCGCCGGCGGTCAGCAGCCACACCTCGTTGCCGTCCCAAAGCGGTCCCATGGAATTGACGATGACCCGCTTATCCTTTTCGCTCTTGGCCAGAAACGGCATCAGGGTTCCGAGACCCAGATCGAAACCGTCCGTCATAAAATAAATTGCCCACAACAACCCCCAAAGAAAAAACCAAATGGATTCTAAAATCATTGTGTCCTCCTATTTTAACTTCTTAAACGTGGAACAATGGAATAGTGGAATGCAGGAATATTGGGTTTTCAAAAGATATAGGTCCTTTTTTATTTTCGAGTTCCGACAGCGCGGACCAATCACCCAACACGCCAGTCTTCCCATAATCCAAAACCCAGTTTTCCAATGTTCCATCGTTCCAACATTCCAATTGGGACGAAACGCTAATTTGTAGTTCTTTATTCACCATCATCATAGCGCCATGGAAAAACCCACAGCGGTCAAGCCGGTTCAGGGCCTTTTACAGCCTTTTTAATGATTAAGTAATACCCCACGGCCCCCAGCAAACCGTAGACCAACACAAAAGCAACCAGTGAGGTGGCGACCTGGACCAGATCAATGGGGGAGACGCCGGCCGAGGTCTTCATGATGCCGTATACAATCCATGGTTGACGGCCGACTTCAGCCAAAAGCCAGCCGAATTCTATGGCAAGATAGGGCAGGGGGACCGAAACCATCATCAATTTTAAATAAAGGGGATATTCCAGCAGTTTGTTGCGCAGGATAAAGCCGAGAATCGTTACCAGAATAAAATAACTCCCGAGGCCCACCATCGCGCGAAAGGAGACGAAGGTCAGCAGGACCGGAGGGCGCTCGTCTTTGGGAAAATCTTTAAGGCCTTTGATCTCGGCGTCGAAATCGTGATGACCGAGAAAGCTCAGAACCCCGGGAATGGAGCCGATCTGAATAAGATTGCGTTCCGCTTCTTCGCTCGGCAGGGCCAGAAGATGAATCGGGGCCTGGGTGGTTGTTTCCCAGTGCGCCTCCATGGCCGCGAGTTTGGCCGGCTGCACCTCGGTCACGTGGCGGGCATGAAAATCACCTTCAAGGGCGACGAAAATTGAAAATATCAGGCCGAAAGTAAGGCCGATTTTAAAGGATCTGGTAAAAAAATCGACCTGCTGTTTTTTGAGCAGATGATAGGCACTGATGCCCATGACAAAAAAGGCCGCCAGAACGAGGGCTGCCGGCAGGACATGCAATATTTGCAGCAGGCTGAATTTATTGAATACGACCGCACCGAAATCCTGCAGCTCGGCCCGACCGTCTTTAATGGCAAATCCCACGGGATTCTGCATCCAGCCATTGGCGGTCAGAATCCAGATGGCCGATAAATTGCTGGCGCCGGCAACCAGCCACATCACGGTGGCATGGGCCTTGGCGGACAACCGCTTCCAGCCGAATACCCAAACACCGATCAGGGTTGATTCCAGGAAAAAAGCGGCGGTGGCCTCAATGGCCAGCAGGGAGCCGAAGATATCGCCGACATAAGCCGAATAGCGGGACCAATTGGTACCAAACTGAAATTCAAGGGTAATGCCGGTAACAACCCCCACGGCGAAGTTGATCAGAAAGAGTTTCCCCCAAAATTTCGTCATTCTCAAATAGGTTTCATCACCGGTACGAACATACTGGGTTTCCATAACAGCCACAATAATCGACAGCCCCAGGGTCAGGGGCACAAACAGAAAATGAAACAGGGTGGTGGCTGTAAATTGAAGCCGCGATAAAAATAATGGATCCATAGATTGAGCTCCTTCCTTTTTCTATTTAGGGTTCACGGGTTCAAAGTTCAGGGTTCAGGGTTCAGAGGTTTTCTGAACCTTTGAACCATTGAGAGACTTATTCAGTTCGATAGTTTATCACCAACATGCTCAAATGGGTTGGCACAGCCCTGTTCATTCAGCAGGTCCGCGAAAGTGGCCTCTCGCAGGGTTGCCCGAAGTTGATCTCTGGCCTTAAACCATACGCGATGGGCGGCACATGAGTTGCTCCGGTTGCAGGAATCCGGCCGCAATATGCAATCGTTCAAAAAAATCTCGCCGATAACGGCTTCAACCACATCCAGCAGGGTTAATTTCTCGGGCGCAACGGCCAGTTTCAGCCCGCCTTTAGCGCCCTGAACAATTTCGATATAGCCCGCCCGGGCAAGCTGCTGGGCGATTTTGCCTAAAAATTGGTCGGGGATGTCCATGGCAGTTGCGATTTGCCTGCGTTTGCACAGCACACCCATACCTTTTGATGAAAGATACAGGATACAGCGCACACCATACTCCCCTGCCCGGGTCAGTCGCATAAAAAGCCCCTATGAATTAGGATAAATAAGATAATAATTATCCTATATATAACCTTTACATTCCTGTCAAGCGCTTATTTTAGTTTTCATTCTATCTAGAAGGAGTTCGGGATCAGATGGTGAGATATAAAATTGAAGGTTGGCAGATAAAACGGCCGACCACAACATGTGGGGTTCGCCATAATTTCTGTAAATCAATAATACCTTTGGTAGGGTTCGCTAACCACCGGGCATGAATCACGGTGCACCCTGGCAAGAAGTGTTCAACTTTGAAAGGCCTATTATATCCAAATTAATGACGATCTTCTGATTAGCTGAATAAATCGGCACTTGGATCATATTTGATTTTCGACCCCCACTGCACACAGAAATGTCATGTTCGACGCTAATATCTTGACCCTTCCCCACAATTCATGTATTGAATTTATAACACGCTTAATTTCCACTTGATCTGATCCTGAAGCAAAAATTTCACATAGCCCGACATCATTTTCCTTTTGTAAATCCTTTTTCTATAAGTATTGTCCTTCATTGACAGATAGCCATTGAAAGCTGCAATCATGCTGATCAATACAAAATGCGACATCGATTCGGAGAACCCTTATTTGGACTAATTTATATGCCATTAAAGGAGGGTTATCATGAAAAAAGTATTCTTTATCATTGCTGCAATATTTTTTTTGGGAAGCCAATCCAGTTTATGTGAAGAACTTACTATTTTAACAGAGAATTTGCCACCGTTGAATTATATGGACAAGGGAGTTTTAGTTGGTCCTTCTGTAGAAATAGTAAGGGCTATACAAAAGAAAATAGGATCGCAAGAGCCGATCCAAGTCTATCCGTGGTCGAGAGCATACAAAATGGCTGAAAAAGAAAAAAATGTGGTATTGTTTGGAATGACATATACCAAAATTAGACAGGACAAATTTAAATGGGTTGGGCCTCTTGCAATTAAAAGAGATATTCTTGTAGCTAAACAGGACTCTGGTATCACTATTGAAAGTTTAGAGGACGCTAAAAAAGTGAAAAGTATCGGGATACTTCTTGATGATACCAGGGGGAGATTATTGGCATCACATGGATTTACAAACCTCGAACCGGTTTCAGATGAACAGTTAAATGCAAAAAAATTAGCCCTTGGAAGAATAGATTTATGGGCATATAAAATTCCCGGCTTGAGAACAGTTTGTGATTTGGCAGGGGTTGACCATAAACAATTTAAAGAGGTCTATCACCTGCGAGAAATTGAATTGATGATCGCTTTTTCCAAAATGACGCCAGATGCAATTGTTGAAAAATGGCAGAACGCTTTTAATGAACTAACTGCAGATGGAACTATTCTGCAGATTCAAAAAAAATGGAACATGAAACTAGAAGATGATCCATTCCCGGAGATTTCCGATTAATTTAAATTTGCCTATTGGATATTTTCAAGTACTTTGTAATATTCAACAATCCTTACACGGAATCATTTTAAAATAGTTAGTTGGCAACGATATTTGCTGAGCCGAATTTCATAGCAGGATTGGCTTTGGCCTGTAAGTATGTGGACTGATTTGTTGCATAATAAGGAATTGCGACCATGCAGAGCGCCTTTTCATCCAGTACCCCTCCTAAAGTCAGCAGCATCAGCCGACGTTTTAGCTATGCCTTAATCAGTATCATCGCCATATTGCTAATTGCGTTTACTGCGATCGTGTTACTCTATGATCTCAATCGAATCGAATCTGAAATGCACGAACGATTGGGCAGCGCAATCTTGTTTGCTGAGAATAGTTTGCCGACTCCATTATGGAATTTAGATTATATGGTTGTAAATGAATTTGTCGAAGCTCTTTTTTTAGATCAATCAATTGTGTATCTGAAAATATGGTGGAAGGATCAGATTATCAGTGAAAGAGTGCATCCCGACTACCGGCATGAACAGATCGATTTGGATATATCCAAATCGTGGCAAAAAAAGTCGGATATGATAGCCAAATCATCGGATATATATTTTAAGGATAAAAAAATCGCCAAGATCATAATTGCTATGTCCTTGAAAAAAGTAAAGAAACAGGCCCTGCATCAAATATACGGAGCGATTACATTAATCATCCTTATCATGGTTGCAATCTGGATCACGTCAATATTGGTAACAAGACGCTATATCTCTAAACCGCTGGAAAAGTTACAGGCATCAGCCTCTTTGATTGCCAAAGGGGATTTAGATACCTTTGTGGATAAAAGCAGCAGTGACGAAATAGGTATACTTTCACAACATTTGGATGACATGCGACAATCCATAAAGCAACTTTTTGAAGAGCTAAACGTAAGTAAGGAGAAAATAGAGGAGTACAGTCGTACGCTCGAACATAAGGTCACAACCCGGACCGAAGAATTGGCGCGATCGGTGGATGAGCTAACGGCCTTAGGAGAAATAATCAAGACGGTCAGCTCCACACTGGACTTAGAAGCTGTTTTAACGAGCATTGTTCGCAATGCCGTGAAGCTATCAGATACAGATGCAGGAACAATTTATGAGTTTGATGAAAAAGAGCAAATTTTTTTGCCACGCATTAACTATGGTATGAGCTCCGAGCTCATCTATGCTCTACGCGATTATAAACTTAGGGTGAGTGATCGTACCGTAATAGGACAGGCTGCCCAAAACAAAGCACCAGGTCAAATCCCAGATCTTGCAAAAGTGGATGATTATCCTATACCATATCTTCAGGAGGCAGGCTATCGCGCACTACTTGCTGTGCCGCTATTGCGAGAAGACAGGCTCATTGGCGGTCTGATTGTTAGACGGAAGACTGCTGGAAAGTTTCCCCGTCGGGTTGTCGACTTGCTTCAAACCTTTGCTGCCCAATCTGTTGTTGCAATCCATAATGCACAGCTTTTCCGGGAACTTGAAGAAAAGGGGCAAGAACTAGAAGTTGCCAACAAGCATAAGTCAGAGTTCTTAGCCAATATGAGTCATGAACTTAGAACGCCTCTGAATGCTATTCTTGGATATTCGGAACTGATAGTCGACAATATTTATGGTGATGTTCCAGAAAAAATCAGAGAGGTTTTAGAACGAGTTGAGAAAAATGGGCGACATCTCCTAAGCTTAATTAATGATGTACTCGATCTTAGTAAGATTGAGGCCGGGAGGTTGACACTTTCTCTAAACGATTATTCAATGCAGGATATTATCCAAACGGTATTTGCTTCGGTTGAAGCATTAGCTATGGAAAAAAATCTTGATCTAAAAATGATGGTTCCCAATGATTTGATAAATGGTAAGGGGGATGGAAAACGTATCGCTCAAGTGGTTTTAAACCTTCTGGGAAACGCAATTAAATTCACCGAGCAAGGGGAAGTGAGAGTTGACGTTGACCTGTCCAATGAGTCCTTTCTGGTCTCAGTATCAGACACGGGGCCTGGGCTTTCTGATACGGACCAAGCAAAAATCTTCGAAGAATTTCAACAAGCAGATGGATCAAACACCAGAGAGAAGGGTGGAACCGGCCTCGGGCTTTCTATCTCCAAGAAAATAATCGAAATGCACGGTGGAAAAATCGGGGTAGCGTCAACTCTTGGAAAGGGTTCAAGGTTTTGGTTCACGCTACCGATTAAAGTTGATAAACAAACGGAGCAGTTATGAGCAAAGTAATTTTGGTCATTGAAGATCAGGAAGATAATAGACGAATTATGAGAGATCTCCTAACTAGTGCTAATTATAGAATTATAGAGGCAGTAACATGTGAAGAAGGCGTTCGTTCTGCCGAAACAAATCGTCCGGATCTCATACTAATGGATATTCAACTGCCAGATTTCGACGGATATGAAGCCACAAGAAGGATCAAAGCTATTCCAGCCCTGAGTTCAACCCCCATAATAGCTGTAACGTCCTATGCGCTGAGCGGTGATGATATCAAGGCATTTGAGGCTGGTTGCGATGCGTATGTATCGAAGCCTTTTAGCCCGAGAGCGCTTTTAAAAAAAATCCAGAAGTTCTTCCAGGATTAATCAAAGGAGATACATGAGAGAACCGCCACTCATTCTGATAGTCGATGATAATCCAGCCAATGTAGACATATTGCAAATGCGGCTCATGGCCAATAGCTATGATGTCATCACGGCTGCAGACGGTGAGATGGGCCTTGCTCTGGCCAGGGAAAAACTCCCTGACTTGATTCTGCTCGACATTATGATGCCTAAAATGGATGGGTTTGAGGTGTGCCGACAACTTAAAGGAGATCCGGCTTTGCCATTCATGCCTATCATTTTAGTTACCGCGAAAACGGAATCAAAGGATGTGGTTGCCGGGCTCGAAGCTGGCGGCGATGAATACTTAACCAAACCTGTAGATCATGCTGCACTCGTTGCCAGGGTTAAATCTATGCTTAGGATAAAGTCGTTGCATGATACAGTGCTGGAACAATCCACTGAACTAGAAAAGCAACTCAAAACTGCCACTAAAATTCAAACCTTATTTTGGCCGGTAATCCCTGAGCTTGAGGCCGGGGCACATATTTGGGCAGTCTCGATTCCCGCCTCCTATGTTGGTGGTGACTTATATGATGTAATTAAATTGCCTGATGGAAGCCTATTGGCTTACGTTGCGGATGTCGCCGATAAAGGTGTTCCGGCGGCCCTGATTATGGCTGCATTATCATCTAAAATTCGCAGTGAATCGCGAGTTCACAACGACATTGGCCAACTCCTTTCATCAATAAATCGCAGCATGTATAATCTGATTTCCGAAGAAGGGTTTTTCGCTACAATTGTTATAGTAAGATTCTGGCCGAAATATGGAAAAATGCAACTGGCGCTGGGAGGTCATTTACAGCCGTTGTTGATTGTAAAAGAAGGTCTGGGAGACATGCCTCAATTGAATGGGGTGTCGTTGGGTATAACGGCAAATGCCAATTATGATAAAAAGGAAATAACGCTGTCACCAGGAGAATCTATGCTCCTTTATTCAGATGGCCTCATTGAGGCAGAAAACGAAGAAAAAGAATTATTCGGCAGTGAACGATTGATTCGCTATGCAAAGCATAAAAAAGATCGACATATTGGTGAGGGATTATTGGATGAAATCAGGAAATGGCGCGGGAATGCCGTTATAAATGATGATTTAACAATGCTTGAAATATGGCGTGATTAATTTTAGCCTGCCATTTTCAATCCACCTTTCTGATTTTATTGCAAATAGTTATTAAAACCCTATACCATATACCTAAATGGTTTTATCCACTATTTCGAATGAAGCAAAAGAACCTGAAGTACTGAAATAGACGATGGCTTTTACTCATAGGCCACCACGCGAATCAAACCGATCGAACCGCTGTCATCGGTGGTGCAGGTGTCGCTGACGGATATGACTTTTTTCACATTATTTTTTGCAAGGAATTTGTTGACCATATCGTCCAGTCCTTCGAGTTCCTTGCGGGCCTGAAATATCTTTAGCGGGCTTGCAAATGTTTTGACTTTAGCCATGGTATTATTCTCCTTTCTGGTTGCTAGTAGAAGTGGTTTCAAATCTAATCGCAACGCAGTATCTGGGCGTTAGATGGGGTTTGAAACCACTTATGGTCGCAGGCTTCTATTCTTTGGGACCTTGAGATCGGCGGATAGAGGCCAGCGATTAGTTGGACCTGACAATTAAAATTCCATGAAAAAAGCTAAGTCGCCTTTCCCGGTTTTCAAGGGCAAAACAGCTTTACAGCTTATCAATCTTAATTATTTTAAAAGTAAGTGATTTTCACTGATATGTGGCTGGAAAGCCTGGAGGCTGGCATCCTGGAAGGCTGGCACTATCGGTCTTTCGTTTTTAGTCAACTCAATCAACCAATCAACTAATCAACCTATATATAATTGATCGGCGCTAATCCCTTGCGCCGTCGCAGTGCTTCCAGCAGACCCACCGTTCCGGTCATCATGTTGTCGCCGTAAGGCGCCCCGTACTCCATCGGCAACTTCGAGGCTTCCACCAGGCGGCGTTTGGGGCCGGTGGCTATAATGACGTCAACGGTATTAAAACCGACAGCCTTGCGCAAATAGGCGCCATGCCCGCCCTCTGCAAGAACCTGGCCGTGGTCCAATTGCCCTTCGCACAGATCCAGGATCAACTGCTCCAAACGCGACAGGCTGATATCGCTGGTGTGGTATTCAAAAAAACCGGCAATCTCGTCGCCAATCAGCGCGGAACCAACCGTGTGCGAAGTCGCCACGTCCAGTATCAGCACCTGCTGCTTGTGTCTGGCCAGAACATCCATGGATCCGCCGAGCATGGCAGCCATGCCGCTGTCCATGACGTAGACTTCTGCGGTGGGTAAAGCGCGGGCGCTTTGGGCCAGCGAACGCAGGCGGTTTAAAGTGGGCGGCACTTCAGCGGCCTCGAACAGGAGGGTATGCGGAAAGGGCGCTTGATCCAGCAATTCGGTGAACATGTTATGGCGAAAATCCAGATGGGATTCGCCCGGCGGCGGCACCCCGTGGTCCTGGGCACAGGCAACAACCGCATCAAATTCAAAGGGCACGCCGAAGCCTTCCACAATCTGCTGCAGGCGGTCGGCCTCTAGATCCTCCAGAATGAGCGGGTGAAAGGTGGGGTCCCGCTGAAAATCTTCAACCCGGTCGTCAGCAAGGATGTTGATGCCCCAGGATTTCACGATTTCCGGATCATGGTGGAGGGTTGCCGCAGCTGCAGGTGTCATGACGATTTCGTCCTTGCCGGCCCGCTGCTTTAAAAGCGCGGTTATCGGCCCGCCGCCCATCTCGCAACCGCTCACCATCAGGTTGCCCGGGATGGCAGCCGCTTTTTCGGCAATGGTCCTTACCGGGGATTTGACCACGGCTTTGTAGTGCAGGTCGGTTTCGGTGTCGTAGCAGAGAATGTCCATGGTGCCGGCACCGATGTCCACCATCAAGAATCGCAATTCTTTATAACTCCCTCGTTATAAAAGTTATTCGTTATTGGTTAATAGTAGTAGGGTCGGCCACTGTGCCGACCTGAATAAGGCGGGCACGGTGGCCGGCCCTGCTTCTGATTTGCATGATTGCCTCTAACCTCCAACCTCCAACCTTATCCCTCATCTCGCAACCCGCAACTCGTTCAGGCAATCACAAACTTAAGGTTTCCCCTCTCTTGGGGACCACCACATCAAACCCGTTGCCCTTTAAATCCTTTTCAAAGGCCAGGATTTGATCTTCTTCTCCGTGGACCAGCGCGATCTTTTTAATATTTAAATTCGATTTTTGTAAAAACCGGTACATTTCATCTCTGTCCGCATGGGCACTGAACCCGCCCAGCTTGACCACCCGGGCCTTGAGCGGGTAGTCTTTGTTCATAAATCTCAATATGGGAGGATCTCCCTTGCGGCCGGCCGCCTCGTAAGCCTCGCCGAGCTCCTGGATTCGCCGTCCCAACGTGTTCTGGGCCATGTACCCCACGATGAGCACCGTATTGTTGGCATTGTGGATTTTATGGCGCAGGTGATGCAGGATGCGGCCCGCCTCACACATTCCCGATGCAGACACGACAATGTGGGGGGTTTGATCCCGGTTAAGGGCAATGGATTCCTCAACCGAGCCCACAAATTTAACCTCTTTGAATTGAAAGGGGTTTTTGCCTTGCTCTAGAAAGGTTGTATGGGTCTCCTCGTCGTAGGTTTCGGGATGCTCGACAAATACCCGGGTGATATTGGTGGCCAGGGGGCTGTCAACATATACCGGAAAACGGGGGACATCGCCTTCCATGTAAAGCTCGTGCAAAACGTAAAGGAGCTCCTGGGTGCGGCCGAAGGCAAAGGAGGGGATCATAATCGTACCCCCGCGATCGTAGGTATCCACCAGCACCTGCTTGAGCTTGGGCTTTAAATCCACCACCGGCTCATGCAACCGGTCACCGTAGGTGCTCTCCATGATGAGCAAATCAATCTCCCGGTCCCCTTCCTCAAACGCCAGGGTCGGATTTTCCAGGATCGGTTTATCAAACCGACCGATATCGCCCGTAAAGCCGATCGTATAGCTGCGACCGTTGTTCCGGGCACGAATGATGCTGATAGCCGAACCGAGGATGTGACCGGCATCGTAAAAGGTGCAGGTCATCCCGTCGCCGATGGTGACCGGATGGCGGTAGGGATTGCCGTCAAACCGGGTCAGGGCCTCCTGGGCATCCGCATCCCTATACAGGGGGCTGACAGCGTCCAGATGAAAACGGTCGATCAGTTCATTGATGCGATCGACATCGAGTTGATGGCCGTTCTTTTTCAAGGACTTTATCCGCTTGGTTCCTTCTTTTTTGGATCCTCTCATTTTCTGGATCACAGCGCGAACCATCTTGTAGTTCAGGTATTCGGCGTCGGACTCCTGGATATGGGCCGAATCGGGCAGGAGGTATTCACAGGCCGCAGCCGTTGCCCGGGTGCAAATAATCCGGCCGGCAAAATCTTTCTTGGTTAACAAGGGAAGGCGGCCGGAGTGATCGATATGGGCATGGGAAAGCACGACGTTGGTGATAATCCGGGGATCAAAGGGCATAACCGTGTTTTTTTCCTTGGCCTCCTGGCGGCGCCCCTGGAACATACCGCAATCAAGCAATATGCGATCTTTTTTATTGGCGATCAAATGCATGGAACCGGTTACTTCCCGTACGGCGCCGTAGAATGATACATTCATGTTTTCAGTCTCCTAGTTCTGGTTGCTGATCTCTGGTCACTGGTCGCTGGCGGTTGGTTCCTGGCAGCACCCTTTTTACAGGAAAAAATGTGCGCGTTGGCCAGAGGGGATAATGGGGGAACAGTTAACTATGTTTGGAAACCCGTGTCAAGATCTCAGGTGGCTGGTCACCGGCGGCTGGCCGCTGGTCCCCCACTTCAGAACGGCGGAGAGCCCAGCGACCGCTTTTCATCCTGACTTACGGTCAATCTTGCCGCCTGCAATATAGGCATGGACACCGGCAACCATCCAGCATACAAGTAAAAAAATCAGGCAAAGGCCTTCGACTTGCCAGCTGTCATAGCGCCCATGGCGTAAAATCTTGACAAGTTCGTTCCATTGCAGGGTCTTATCCGCCGCTGACGACAGAATCGGATCAAGGGCGTGAAGCATCCGTAACGTTATCCGGTAAATGATCACCAGCAAACCGGCGGTTGTCAAAACGGCGAACAACACACCGCTAAATCTCAGACCCAGCAGCAGTTGCCCCAGGCCGGGGTAGACCAGCAGCGATAGCAGGGCGCCTTTGGTCGATTCTTTCATTTGGATTCAATCAAGCCGCTGCTTCAGATACGTTGCCGGGATGATCCGGGTTACGGGGATGGTGGGGGGAAAAATTGCTCTCAAACCATCGCACGGGTTTATTTTCCATATTTTCAAGACCTTCGTTTTCTAAACAGGCAATTGCAAGCTGCAGCGTGTGATAATCCAGCTGGATCCCATGCCATCCCAGGTAGTTCAAGCGCCGATTAAGCTGCGAGAGGTTCATCTGGGGATCGTTCCGGCAGGAATTGACCAGACTGCGAATAAATCCCGGCATGAAATTAAGATCAACACCGCTTTTTTCCAACCGCTGGAACAAAATTTCTTTTATTTGTTTCATGGCTGCCTATTTGTCTGGTTTGAAAGGATTAAACTGAGGTTGAGAGTCAACGATCACCCCCAACGCGGGTGGCTTGGTGTTCCGGCCAGAGACCGGTAAGACAAAAGCACGTTAGTGCTTTAATCGTTGCGGCTGTAACCGGGTGCCTGGCACCCGGTTTGAAAACAACCAATAATATCAAAAGATGGGGCGCTTCGGTTATTGAATCTTTATAAAACAATGCATCTTGTATGTCAAGAGCAAAAAACATACAATATATGGTATAGTAGCGGGGGCGCCTAAATAAGCAGAAGGAACGACCGCGGAGACACCAAGGGGAGAACACGGCAACGGCAAGAGCGGATCTGGTCTTGTAGGGGCATCCGGGAAAAGATGGCTAAAATCCGGCCAAATCCAATATCCCGGCCTTACTGACTCTTTTGAAACATGAAGGCAAAGGCGGCTACCAGAACGACCCCAATGCCGAATACGAAATATATGGTGGAAATAAGCCCAAAATGTTCAAGGTCCATCGTCATCAGGCTGTCGCGATTGGATATATAGGCCCAATGCAGGGTAAAAAGGTAATTGATGATCAGTGCCAGCTTTAATTTTCCGAACAACAGGGAAATCGTGCTGATCAGCATCAGCAAAATGATCTGTATCATTGGAATGGAAAGATAGGTATCTGTGATAAATTCCAGCATAGTTGCCTCCCGATGTTCATAACCTTCCAGAAAAGCATTGAATTTTGATCTACCTCTAATTATCGTCCGGTATGCAAAATACTTTAGAAAAAATTTTCAGCCTAACTATTTGTTATCAGAGCAATCTTGGCCCGTTTCCATCTCAATGTCATCTGCCTCGGCACAATTGGCGGCCAAAATCGCCAGCCGGGCAATAAAATAAAAATTAATCATATTTTAAGATGGTTATGGACTCAGTGAAATTCATTGACAGTATTTTGATACATGGTAAATTAAAAACAAGCGTATCAACTATTTTTCCCCGACGGATCGGGGTTTTTTTTATGAGTTTTGGCACGGTAATATGACGAACAAGAAGAACATGCTGGTGGCGGCCTTGAGCGGCGTACTGCTGACCGGTGCCTTCCCCAAAATCGAATTGGACTGGCTGGTCTGGTTTGCCCTTGTGCCGCTGCTGTATGCCCTCAAAGGCCTGCCGCCCCGGGCTGCCTTTCGCATGGGATTCGTCTCCGGCCTGGCACACTTTCTGACCCTGCTGTATTGGCTGGTGCCGGTCATGCGCACGTATGGCTATCTGCCGGCTTATTTGAGCATAACGATATTATGCCTGTTTGCGGCCGTGCTGGCGCTTTTTATGGCGCTTTTTGCGGCTGCCCTGGCCGCTTGCGGAAAAACGCCTGCCCGTTGTCTGGTAATGGTGCCGGTCGGCTGGGTGGCGCTGGAATATCTGCGTTCCTTTATATTTTCGGGATTTCCGTGGGAATTAATCGGCTATTCTCAGTTTAATCGTTTGCAACTGATCCAGATTTCAGATATATTTGGGGTCTACGGACTCTCGGCTTTAATTGCGTTTACCAATGCAACGCTGTTTATCAGCCTGCTTCGTTTCACCCAAAGGAGGTGGCAGGACGGCAATATTTCAAATCGGCTGGCAATGGGATCAATCATCGTCCTGGTGGCAGCCTTCGTGTTGACCCTTTCTTACGGGCATTGGCGCTTAAATGACGTTAATCAGCAAATAGCCTCATCTGCCAAAGCGCGGGTTGCGGTTATTCAGGGCAACATTGACCAGGCAATCAAGTGGGACCCCGCCTTTCAAATCGACACCGTCAAGAAATACAATCGCCTATCCGCATCTGCAATGGATCAGCTTCCAGACCTGATTGTCTGGCCGGAGTCGGCCACACCGTTTTATTTTTTATATGACATCAAACCATCGGAGCTGGTGTTTGAGGGAATTCACCGGACGGCAGCGGATTATTTGATCGGGAGCCCCTCTTTCGAGCGCACCAATGACCGGGTACGATACTTTAACAGCGCCTATCTGGTCAGCCCCCGAACCAAAACCATGGGCAAGTACGACAAGGCGCACCTGGTGCCGTATGGGGAATATGTGCCATTTAAAACATGGCTTCCCTTTCTGGGGAAAATCGTCGCCCAGGTCGGCGATTTCGAGGCGGGTGAAGCGGGCCACACCCTGCCCTGGAAGGACCAGCGCATCGGGGTTCAGATCTGCTACGAAATCATATTTCCGAAACTGTCCCGCGCCATGGCCCGCAACGATGCGTCACTGCTGATCAACATCACCAATGACGCCTGGTTCGGAAAAACCAGCGGCCCCTACCAGCATTTTTCCATGACCGTCTTCAGGGCGGTGGAAAACAGGCGTTCCCTGGCAAGGGCTGCCAACACGGGAATCAGCGGGTTCATCGATCCTGCCGGCAGGATTCTGGCAGCTACGGCATTGCTGGAAGAAGCGGCCGTCACCCATTCGATACCGCTGTTAAAAGAAAAAACTGTCTATACCCTTATCGGCGACCTCTTTGCCCGGGTGTGTATGGCAGTCGTCATCTTGGCCGTATTAATGAATATTATGCCGTCGAGGATGAAAAGAAAAAAGGTAAAGCATTTTAGCTCGTAAGCTCATGAGTTCGTAAGCTGACAAGCCGTCTGATTGTCAGGCTTATCAACTTAAGAACTTACGAGCTTAGGAACTCGCCGAATTATTAAAAATACATTTTAAAAATGACACCAGCGTAAAACAGCGCAAAATTATCTTTATGGGAAAAACAGGAGGCAATCAAAATGTCCATCGAACTAAAACAAAATCTGGATGAGCTTAAAACAAAATTAGACCACCTGCGGAGCTATCTTTGACCTAGATGGCATCGAAAAACGCCTGGCTGAAATTGAAAACATAATCGCTAAAGACGGTTTCTGGGATAATCCGGAAGACACCAAGCCTATTTTAAAAGAGCGCACGGTTGTTTCAAATAAAATCGATAGTTTTAAAAAACTGCTGAACGATCTCGAAGAAACCCAGATTTTGCTGGATCTGGCCGTTGAAGAATCCGATGAAGACGCCCTGGAAGAAGTCACCCAGCAGGCCGGCGCCCTGGACGAAAAAATCAATCAGCTTTCACTGGCCCTCATGCTCGACGGCCGGGATGACGCCCGCAATGCCATTGTGTCAATCAACGCCGGCGCCGGCGGCACCGAAGCCCAGGACTGGGCCGAGATGCTGTTTAGAATGTATTCCCGCTGGATCGAGCGCAAAGGGTATCAATCGGAATTGATCGATTTTCAGCCCGGTGAAGAGGCCGGGATCAAAAGTGTGACCTTTACGGCCAAGGGCGAAAATGCATTCGGCTACCTGAAATCGGAGACGGGTGTCCACCGCCTGGTGAGAATCTCACCCTTTAACGCCAGCGGGAAGCGGCATACGTCCTTTGCGTCGGTTTTTGTCTACCCTGAGCTGGACAGCGAAATTACCGTCGAAGTCGACGAGAAGGATATCCGGGTGGATGTTTTCAGGGCCAGCGGGGCCGGCGGTCAGCATGTCAATAAAACCAGCAGCGCGGTTCGCCTCACCCACATGCCGTCCGGCATCGTTGTGCAATGCCAGCAGGAAAAATCCCAGCATCGCAACAAAGACCTGGCCATGAAGGTTCTCAAAGCCCGCCTGTACCAGCTCGAACAGGATAAGCAGGAAGAAAAAATGCAGGAAATGCACGACAGCAAGGAAGATATCGCCTGGGGCAGCCAGATCCGATCTTATGTTCTGCATCCCTACCAGATGGTAAAGGACCATCGCATCAAACTGGATGTGGGCAATGTCAATGCCATCCTGGATGGGGATATTGATCAGTTTATAGAAGGTGTTCTGTTGGCAAAGAAATAGGTGCGCACTGCCGGCGACTGATCGTCGGTTTTTGTTCTAGTTCACTTTTCCGTAATTTATTTCTCGGATCATAGATTTATGTATGCGCATGAAACCG
>JAFDCJ010000197.1 GCA_019312835.1 Deltaproteobacteria bacterium | reverse complement strand
CGCCTGCCCCTGAATACCTTTATCAACATCGGGCTGGAGTCGGCCGACCCTGCGACCCTGGAGTACCTGAACAAACCGCTGTCCGGCAGCAAAATTGAAGCCGCTTTCCAGCAGATGCTGGACATCAACCGGCGTTATCCCCAAATTGAGATCACGGTAAACTTCGTGTTGGGCGATCGGCTCCCGCCGGGCCACTACCGCTCCATCGTCGAATTGATCCGTGGCCGGCTGGACGGCTTTTACAGCAAGGGGGCCGTTTACCTCTCACCCCTGATGTCAGCGCATCGCAGCCTCGACATGCTGCCGAGCTTCGTAAAAATCAAAAATTTGAGCCGGCTGCCCGTTTACCTCTACCTGATTCAACGGCTGTGAGATCAAACCGCGAGAAGAAAATGATACCGATCCAAACCATACTGGCGCCCATTGATTTTTCGGATAAGTCACAGCATGCCGCTGAATTCGCCGCATGGCTGGCCGCACACCACAAAGCCGCGCTGTACCTGCTGTACGTCACCGATCCCGTTTCCAACATCGGCTGCGTCGGAAATGGATATGTTAAAGCCGCCCAGCAGTCGAGCATTCCCGAAAAATTAGCCCAGCTGTCTGCGATCATTTCCCGGAAGGTTGAGGACGCCATTCCCGTGCAGGCCATCCAGATGGCCGGTACCCCGGTTCATCAGGTGATTTTAGACAAGGCCCGGGACCTGGAGGTGGATCTGATCGTCATGCCGGCGCCCGGACACAAGGGGCTGGGTTCGTTTTTTAAAAAGAGTGTCACCGCCCTCATCATACAGCGGGCAAGCTGTCATGTATTTCTGGTGAGGTAAATTGGCGACATGACAGCAGCCAATCCGGGCTAAATAAATTGTTCCTTATTTGCGTCCGCACGTTTCATTAGCCCATTTTCCCATTGTACGAGTACACCATGCGGGTTGTGCCTGCTTGATGGACGGCAGCCAAAATTCTGCCGCTGCAACCGGAAATTTTTGCAGTTCGGGATCCGCCGTTTTAGTTCAAATGCCCATAACCACCTAAAATTCATACCAATAATATCAGTGTCGATTCTGGAATGATAATTGCTTGAATCTATGGGAATTGTATTGACCGGATTCAAGGGGCGGGTATGGCATCGGAAAACAATTTGACCATCAGGGACTATTTCGACCGGGTGATGGGCGGCCGGCTTCGCACCAAAAAGAAGCTTTCTGCCACCAGAACCGGATCATCCGCTCCGGGGGGATTCCATCAGATTTTATCCTCCCGGTCAGCCCGGGAGACAGGCAAGCCCCGGGCCGAATCAGGCGGATTGAAAGCCAGCGACTACCTGGCCCGGCCGGTACATGCCAAAAGCAAGTTGAAACCGCGCCCGGCCTTCGCAGCCGCTAAAAAAACCCTTAGCGGGCCGGACATATTCGCCGGGCACCCGGCCCTTGAGGCGTCGGGGGCATCCACCCCCAAAACACCGGCCTCAGACCGTCCGCTGCAACATGATGCGGCGCGTCTGCGCGCGGCCGGCCGGCGGTCTTTGCATTCCCAGGCCGGGGTCAAAGAACACCAACACATCAAAACCAGCATTGTCAAAGCAGCCCAAAAGTATGACCTGCCGGTTAACCTGATAACCAGCGTCATCCGGGCCGAGTCGAATTTTGACGCCAGGGCCGTCTCCCGCGCCGGCGCCCAGGGCCTGATGCAGCTGATGCCGGAAACCGCCAGAGCGCTGGGAGTCAAAAACCCCTTTGACGTTGAAGAAAATATTGATGGGGGCTCCCGCTACCTGCGCAAGATGCTCGACAGCTTCGGCGGCGATATCAAACTGGCCCTGGCGGCCTACAATGCCGGTCCGGAGGCCGTCATAAAATACGGCGGCACGGTGCCGCCCTACCGGGAAACCCAGCAGTACGTCAAGCGGGTGCTCCGGTTCGCCGGCCAAACCGTCTAGGAGCCGTGCCTTTTTGAGATAGCGTCTAAAGCAACGCGAGGGCAACCCGCTTCATTCCAGCCAAATTACTTCCTTCTAGTCCAGTAATGTATTTCTTCAAATTACTTCCTGTGCAGATTTAGCGCTTGAATTAGCGGCGGGATTCCGATATTTGAAAAGTCGCTGATACCGCTGGGCTGAAGGCCTCTTTTTATAACCCCATTGGATATGAATCATGCAACCCAAACATAAAGCCTTTTTGCTGATCGACGGTATTGTAAACCTGATTCTGGGACTCTTGTTATTGTCCTTTCCCCTCGGAACGGCCCGACTGCTGGGTATCCCGCAGCCGGAATCGAATTTTTACCCCACCATTCTGGGGGGCGTTATTTTCGGCATCGGCATCGCCCTGTTTCTGGAGGCTCCTGGCAAAAGGGATGGTTTCCGGGGACTGGGCCTGGGTGGTGCCATCGCCATCAATTTTTGCGGTGCCGGCATTCTGGCATTGTGGTTGATTTTTGAGCCCCTCGATCTGCCGCTGCGGGGCCTTGTCATTCTATGGGTTATCGCCATTGTTGTCCTGGGGCTTGGCATTTTGGAGCTTGTGGCCAGGACCTGGCGTTATGACTAATTTTCGTTAGAAGTGGTTTCCAAACCCCATCTAACACCCAAATACTGCGTTGCGATTTGATTTGAAATGCTCACGTACTGATGTGTACGCTCCGCTTTCAAATCTAATCGACGCCTTGTCTTTGGGCGTGATCTGGGGTTTTGAAACCACTTCCAGCGAGAAGGGAGGCAGCGTGAAGCAGATGGAAAGCTCAAAAGGTAAGCGGCGACATTTTTGCAAAACAGTAATCCCTGTCCGTGGGTGTTCTTTTTTTATCCTGGTCGCAATCCTGATCGGTGGCGGCTGGCTTGCCCCGCCCCCGGCCGCGGCCGGCGAAGCTATTATCAATTGCGACGCCCACAACGGGATCTGTACCCAATCATCCGGCGACCTTTCCGTTAGCCTCGAGATCAGCCCCCGGCCGGTAAAAGCCATGCAGGACCTGGTATTTAGAGTGACCCTGAAAGGAACCGTGCCGGCAAGCCACCCCCATATCGACCTGGGCATGCCTGCCATGAAGATGGGCCCGAATCAGGTGGTGTTAAAACCCATCGGTCCCGGTACCTACGAGGGAACCGGCGTGATCGTTCGCTGCAAGAGCGGTAAGCGAACCTGGTTTGCCAATGTCGTCGTTCCCGATGCCGGTGAGGTTAAATTTATCTTCGATGTCATTTATTGATCCCCTTTACGCGGTGTTTTTGACAACCGGATTCACGGTGGGCTTCGGCCATTGCATCGGCATGTGCGGGCCGCTGGTCGTTTCCCTGTCGCTCAATCTCAAGGGCAAGAATTTTTTTCTACCCCACCTGCTATACAATATTGGCCGGATCGTCACCTATTGCATACTGGGCGGTGTGATGGGCCTGACCGGCTCCTTCACCCTGGTGGCCTCCCATATTGCGGGCATCCAGAAAGGGGTCATGATTTTGGCAGGGATTTTGATCGTCCTTATGGGACTGGCCATGAGCGGCTGGATTCGGTTCGGCAACGTCTTCGGCGATTCCTACCATCCCGGCGGATTTGTCTCCAAAGGCTTTCGGCGGCTGTCACGGTCCAATTCACCGGCGACCTATTTCCCGATCGGTCTCTTGCTGGGATTGCTGCCCTGCGGACCGGTCTATACCGCTTTGCTGGCGGCAGCCGGTGCCGGCATGAAGGCCGGCGGTCCCGGCGAGGCAATCTTAAAAGGCATGGTCGTGATGATGTGCTTCGGCCTGGGCACCGTACCGGCGTTGTTGGTCGTGGCCAGACTGGCCAATATGGGCTGGGTTAAAAAAAGAGAGATGATCTATCGCATCGGTGCCATTCTCATGATTGCCGTTGGGCTTTATTTTGTGGTTCAGGGCATTCTCTTCTAAAAGTGGTTTAAAACCCCCGGCTAACGCCCAAATACTGCCTTGCGATTCGGTTTTAAATGCTCACGTACTGCGTGTATGCTCCGCTTTCAAATCTAATCGACGGCCTTGAGGCATCCCTTACTCTTCCAAAAATAGACATGTCATCCCGCGATAGCGGGGCCTTTGGGCGTGATCTGGTGTTTTGAAACCACTTCTAAAGCTTTAGCAAGGATAAAGTTTTAATTTTATTAGCCGATAACGGCTTTAGGCAGATTTAGCCGTCGGCACCCATACCGGTAATTTCAGAGAACAGATCATATGTCATCTGCGGACACCAAAAACTCGGTGAGATCCAACCTGGCCAAAGTCGCTTTGGGCGAATGCGAGGAAAGATTTCGAATATTCATGGAGACCACCCGGGAAGGGGTTATCATTCATGACCGGTTCAAAATCCTCGAAATCAACCAGGCCTTTGCGGACATGGTCGGCCTCAAACCCGGTAGCATCCTGGGCAGGGATGTACTGGAGTTTATTGCGTCCGATTTTCGTGATGATATCGTGGATAAACTGCTGGCCGGCGATGAAAGCCCGCTGGCGGTGTCCGGCTGTAAAAAGGACGGCACCGCCTTTCCCATCGAGTTTTGCAGCCGGATCGTTCCCCAGGGTGGTAACCGGGTGAATCTCACGCTGTTTCGCCCGCTGAGCAAGCCGGTTCAGACCGCACCCCGGCATCCCGGGGCCGATGACGGACTGGGTTTGTTTTTTGATTTAGCACCGGACGCCTATTACCTGGCTGATGAAACCGGAACGTTTATCGACGTCAATAAAGCCGCCCAGGGCCTGTTTGGCCACAAGAAAGAATTTGTCCTCGGCAAAAGCTTTTTAAAATTAAAAATCCTGGCACCGGATCAAATTCACCGGGTCGCCAGAAATCTGGCCTTGAATATACTGGGCAAGCCTGCTGATCCGGAAGAATATGTCCTCCAGCGCCGGGATGGCCAGCAGATCCCGGTGGAGATCAGCGCCCGTCCGGTGAAAATAAACGGGCATAAATTAATGTTTGGTATCGTGCGTGATATAACCGATAAAAAGAAAACCGAAGCCGCCCTGCACCGGGCGGTCAAAGAAATAGAAGCGATGGT
>JAFDCJ010000196.1 GCA_019312835.1 Deltaproteobacteria bacterium | reverse complement strand
CCTGGCGCATATTGCCGAGGAAAGCCGGGTGGGCGCCCGCCTGTATGCGGAAAAAATTCCCGTTTCGCCGAACCTGAAAGATTTCTGCACCCGTTTTGGTTTTGACCCGATCGACTATGCCCTTTCCGGCGGCGAGGATTATACCCTGCTGTGCACGATCGCGCCGCAGCAGGCAGATCAAATTGCGGATGATTTTAAAAAGGAATTCAAACGCCCCCTTTTCACCATCGGAGAAATAACCGCCGACAAACAGATTGAAGTCGTATATCCGGACGGTGAAACCAAACCCCTGATGCCCACGGGCTGGGACCATTTCAAGGCCAAAGAAAATGAATGAAGCCTCGCAGCACCGAAAAACACCGAAAGAATATTGTAAAGTTCTCACCATTGCCGGCTCCGACAGCGGCGGCGGCGCCGGCATCCAGGCCGATCTGAAAACCTTTTCAGCCCTCGGCTGTTACGGCATGTCGGTCATAACGGCCCTGACCGCCCAGAACACCCGGGGCGTGACCGGCATCCATGCTGTTCCCCCGGACTTTGCCGTACAGCAGATAGAAGCCGTATTCAGCGATATGGGCGCTGACGCCGTTAAAATCGGAATGCTCTACTCGGCCGGGCTCATCGAAGCGGTCGCCGCAGCCCTCAAAAAACACGGCGCCCGAAAAATCGTACTGGACCCCGTTATGGTCGCCCAGAGCGGTGATAAGCTGTTGCAGGATGATGCCATCGAAGCCATTAAAACCCATCTGATGCCGCTGGCTGATGTGGTCACACCCAATATTCCGGAAGCCGAGGTCCTGTGCGGCCGGACGCTCGAGCAGCGCAGCGATATCGAAAGCGCCGCTGAAAGCCTGGCACGGCACGGCAGCCGCAGCATTCTGATCAAAGGCGGCCACGGGGATCAGAACGAAAGTAACGACCTTCTCTTCCTGGCCAATGAAAAGCGTTTTGTCAACCTGACTGCCCAGCGCATCGAGACCACCAACAACCACGGAACCGGTTGCACACTCTCATCGGCGATTGCCGCTTATATGGCCAGGAGCAGCGAACTCGAGGATGCCGTCCAAAAGGCCAAAGTGTTCATGAACCATGCCATTGCCGCAGGCGCGGACTATAAAATCGGCCACGGCCATGGCCCGGTGCATCACTTCTTTCAATGGTGGGAATAGAATTTATAAAATATTAAATTTCTTAAGATATCCATGGATATCAAAACTTTCCTGATGTAGTGATATTCTTGTCACCAGTTGGGTGACTTTTGGTTTTTAACAGGACATATCTGCAATATCAACTTCGATTATTTACTGCCATATATTGTGTTTTCTCTGGTTTGACACAAACCCTTATTTACGATATTTCAGTGTTACCATTCTTTGTTATTTCACCATCATTCAAACTGCATAAACATCGGTGGAGGGCACAAAAATGCTATGCCCGAAGTGTCAGTTTGATAATCGTGAAGGGGCCAAGTTTTGTAAGGAATGCGGAGCTAAATTAGAGCTTGCCTGCCCGAAGTGCGCTGCTTCTATCGCACTCGACAGCAAATTTTGTGATGAATGTGGATACGATTTAAGTAAACCTGCCATAACCCCTCCAGTGCACTACTCTGAACCCCAGTCCTACACACCCCGGTTTTTAGCAGACAAGATCCTTACGACTCGCAGCACCATTGAAGGTGAACGCAAACTGGTCACCGTTCTTTTTGCAGATGTGGCGAATTATACCTCTATTTCAGAGAATATTGATCCAGAAGATGTTCACCAGATAATGGACGGGTGTTTTAAAATACTGATGGATGAAATTCACCGGTACGAGGGTACCATCAACCAGTTTACCGGTGATGGCGTTATGGCCCTTTTTGGAGCACCGCTTGCCCATGAGGACCATGCGCAGCGAGCCTGTGCTGCCGCATTATCCATTCAGAAAGCTATGGGCGGGTATAGTGAAAAGATAAAAAAGAGGACCAGGGCTGAATTTCAAATGAGAATCGGCCTTAACTCAGGGCCGGTAATTGTGGGCTCTATCGGCGATGATCTGAGGATGGACTATACGGCGGTAGGAGATACGACCAACCTCGCTGCCCGTATTCAACAAAACACAAATCCAGGAGAGGTATGGATAAGTCAAGAAACACGGAATATCATACGGGACTACTTTGAAGACAAGCTGGTAGGGGAAATCCGACTAAAGGGTAAATCCCTGCCGCAGCCAACTTACTGTGTAATCGCAAAGCGACCCGGCGTGCGCACCCGTTTTGAGGCAGTTTTAATGCGCGGGGTAACTGAATTTGTTGGGCGCGGCCCCGAAATGCAAGCCCTGCAGGCTGCATTTAAAAAGGCTAAAAAAGGTGACGCCCAGATAGTGGATGTGGTCGGAGAGGCCGGTGTCGGAAAGAGCCGCCTGGTATACGAGTTTCGAGAAACCCTGGGTAATGAAGCTACATTTCTTACCGGCATATGTATCCATTGCGGCCGCAACATTAGCTTTCTTCCAGTAATCGACGTGGTCAGAGGGGCCTTTGGAATCAAAGAAGGGTTGACTGAAGAAGATGTCTCGAAATGTGTCGAGGAGAAAGCCATCGGCGGTCTTGCATCGATGATCCCTTTTTACCGGAATCTACTCTCGCTCAAGGTGAATGACTCCATATTGGATTTTCTTGATGCTGAAGGCCGCAAATTTGGCACTTTTGAAGCGGTTAAAGAGCTTCTTTTTGCGATTAGCAAGAAGAAACCGCTGGTCCTTTTTTTAGATGACGTCCACTGGATGGATAAAATTTCTGAGGAGTTGTTTACCTATTTTTCACGGTCTTTCGTTAAAAACCCAATCCTTATGATTGCAAATTACCGCCCTGAGGGCGCGCTTGCATGGGCGCAGGGCGCCCATTATCAGCGGCTGGGACTCGAGACTCTCAGCTCTAATTCTTCTATCCGGCTCATGCGCAACATCCTCGGCGGAGTTGCGTTAGAGACCGACCTCGAAAAAAAACTGATCGAACGGGCAAGCGGGAACCCCTTCTTCGTCGAAGAGACGGTCAGAGAGCTTCTTGACCGCGGAGATCTGGTAAAGAAAGGGGATACCTATGTATCCGTGCAGCCCATCGATAAATTGGAAGTTCCCCGTACCATTCAGGGTGTTTTGGCAGCCCGGATGGATCGCTTAAGCGAGGACCTCAAAAAAACGATTCAGGTTGCGAGTGTCATCGGTCGGGATTTCGCGTTTCGTCTGCTCAAAAATACAATGGAGCTGGGAGATGAGTTAAGGGCACACCTGACCAACCTGGTCGGGCTGGAAATTCTCTATGAAAAGGTTCTCTATCCGGAGCTGGAGTATATTTTTAAACACGCACTTACCCAGGAAGTCGCCTATGAGAGTTTGCTCAGGCAGCGGCGCAAAGAGCTGCACGGCCGCATTGCTCAGGCGATCGAAGAAATATATGCACAACAGCTCGAGGTACATTATGAATTGCTTGCCTATCATTACGAGCGCAGCGGCAATCAAAAAAAAGCTGTCGATTATTTGATACTGGCAGGTGAAAAATCAAATCAACACAGCGCCGCTCAGACTGCCTGTGATTTCTTCGAAAAGGCGCTGACGGTGGCTGAAACCAATAACATCGCATTGGATGCAGAAACACAGATTCGAATACATAAAGGGCTTACCAATGCGCACATTGGCATCGGTGCTATAGGAAACAGTGTGGAAGCTTGCAGAAAGGCCATCGATCTCAGCAGACAGCATGGCTTTACTGATTACGAAAAAGAGAGTCTATTTGCATATAGCTTCTTGATGCATATGTGGCCGGAAAAAGCTGAAGCTGAACGGATTTTAAAAGAAGGCATTGCCCGGGCCCAGGAGATGGGTGACAAGGCCCTTGAGAGCTCGATTCTGTTGTCAATGGGTACCCGAACGATTCTTCATGGCCGGCCTCGCAAAGCAAAGCAAATCCATTTGGAAGCCGAAAAAATGGCAGCGGAAGCCGGGGATCCCAGGGTCATCGCCTATTCACGCGCTCATCGATCAGTCACTGAGAGGTGGTTTGGCCGGCCGCAGAAGACCATCGAGTTGACCGAGGGTATTGCTGAGATTGCCCGTGAAATGTTTAACGTGACGGGCATGAGCTATATTATTTTTGCCCGAGGCATTGCGCTAGCAGAGACCGGAAGAATTGAGGAAGGAATTGCGTACTTAAAAGAGGGGATCGATGTTTGCGAAAAATTTGGCGTCTCATTACGTCTTGCATGTCTGTATAACTCTCTGGGTTACTGTTACGGGGAAATCCATAATATTGAGCGTGCATCAGTGCTTAATCAAAGAGGAGAGGAAATCGCCCGCAGCCTTCTGAATAAATATCCCATGGGCAGGTACGATTATGCTGAAATGCTTGCTCAGAGCCGGGTGAATCTATTGGAGAATTATTTTGATCAAAACAAATTGGATGAGGCCTGGGATGCGATACAATCCTTCAGAGCAGAAGCTAAAGGTAAAGATTTTAAACGGTACCGTCACCAATGGGAATCCCGCCTGGATTATTTAGCTGCGCAGATTCTGCTGATTCGAAACGATATGGCTTGTGCAGATACCATCATTCAGGAAAATCTCAAATTGGTCAAAGATAAACTCCTGAAAAAGCGCCAGGGATGTTTTTTGCGCCTGGCAGGCGACTTGCTTCTCAAGCAAAATGATTTTGAAAACGCACTTAATTATCTGAGAAAATCGGTTCACATCTTCGAAGAAGTGGGTAACCCACGCCAATTGTGGCAGGCGTATGCTTCATTAGCATCTGCATTCAATAATGCAGGAAGATCTAGCGAGGCACGAGAAAATTGGAATAAGGCGGCAAAACTTATTAGCAACACGGCAAACCGTCTTTCTGACAATGAGCTAAGATCAGGCTTTCTAAATGCGGATCCGATTAAGAGGCTTCTTTCAAAAAGTAGTGCTAACGCTTAGGCAATAGAGGGCACACTATATTGCATATCCCCCATATGGCGCTTTATTACAGATTTCTAAAATAAAAACCAACTATTTCAGGTACTCGATATTTACATCTGACGCCAACATATCAAAACTTTTTAATATCTCTGAATATCTGTGATATCAAATTGGAATATCGGTAATCATCGCGCTATTTAGTATTTTCAATGTATTAAGGCTTTCTGGCAGCAATTTCATGCAAAAAAACGGATAAATACCCCCGATAGAACTGCCCACCCCAGAACGAGGATGGTGATAACTGCACAGCCGCCGGACAACAGCCTGTGGAGAGCATTCTCTTTTTTGCGCTCCTGATATCCCAGCAGAAACCCCAGGCCGATTCCCGCGGCGATGCCCCCGCCGTGCCCCCAGTTGTTGATCACCGGCATCATGATACCGAAAAGGAAGATAATAATGACCCAGATGCCGATTTGCTTGTAAATCGTTCGCCCGTAAATGCCGCCCCTGCTTTTGCCGTAGTACAGCAAGGCGCCGGCCAGGCTGCAGACCGACGCAGAGGCGCCGATGGTCCAGGGGACCGCAGCCAGATAGGAAATAATATAGCCGATGACCCCGCCCAGAGTGTAGATAATGAACATCCGGTGCACACCGTATTCCCGTGCAACCAGCAAGCCCAGCTGGCGGAATGCCGCCATGTTAAAAAAAATGTGCAGGATGCCGCCATGCAGATAATTGGCGGAAACCAGGGTCCAGTAGCGCTGATAGGCATCGATGGGAACTTTTCCGGTTGCGCCCAGCAATTCCAGAATCTGGCCGGAGGGGGCCAAAAAAGTCAGAGGATTCAACGCCAGTCCGAAACCTCTCGAATTTAAGAGCAGGGAGATCACGAAGATGGCGACATTGATGCCAATGATCGTTTTGACCATCAGATAGGGATTATTGAATGTGCGGGCCAGGATATTATTTTTCCACCAGGCGCCAGGGTTCCCGGTCCCGCAATACGGACATTTCTTCTCTGATACGCTGATTAGCTTTTTACAGTTGGGGCAAAGCAGGGATTGTCTGTTATGATTTGGCATAATTCGATTTCGAAATGCGGATTTCGCGTTTCGGATTTTAAATAGGCTGCAAATTTAATATAACATTCCGCAATCCGCAATCTAAAATCCGCAATTGATCGGCCTCTGTTATACTCTGGTGACTTGAATTTAAATGGCAGCGCCACACACTATTTGACCCTAATCCGAAACCCACGCCAGTGAATCGGGGATCATCGGGCCGCCGATGTCTTGAGACAGGGATTTAAGGGTCTGCTGCAGCTCCGTCATTTTGGCATCCAGGTTTTGCCGATTCGGAGACCAGTCTGCCGGGCAGGCGGTTCGCAGTTGCTCGACTTCGGAATCGATCTCATCCACAATGGAATGCAGCCCCCGAATTGAAGGGTACACCGTTTCCTTATTTTCATCCGTCAGTTTGTCGACAATACGGATCACATCGTAAAGTTTAGCTTTCCATTCCGACAGTTGTTGTTCAAGGGTATCACAGTAAGCGCTAACTTCCATATCAACCTCCTGATGGGTTAGAGTATTTCAGGTTCAATTCGATCAAGAAATTAGTTCTAATCTACAATAAGACGTTAACGTATCGGGTCAAGCTGAGCTGCAAAGTTATCCTGAAAATGTCTTAAAGTTTAACCCGGGGGGGTACAACAATGTGATATCGCTTTCCAATTGACACATGAGCGGGTTTTTTCTATGATAGATTCCGATTCAGAAAATCGCCTGTTTGATTCCTTCCAAATTTCCGCAGCAATCATTTGGAACCGGAAGACGTTTCAGCCATTGGTCTTTCTTTTTCGCCTCGACGAGTTCAGCGTTAGAACGATGAGATGAGCAGAGGATTGCGTGAATCAGATAATTAAAACCGGAACAGCGCCAAAACAAACCCTTCTGAGCCTGGTGATACTGGGAACCCTTGTGGTGATCGCCGTCGGCGTTTACCGTGCTCAATTTGATCCCAATCCTGCCGTTCAACAGATGGCACCCGCTTT
>JAFDCJ010000195.1 GCA_019312835.1 Deltaproteobacteria bacterium | reverse complement strand
TGGTTACGGCGATTGCAGTTGTTTTATCAGGTGCCGTTATCTTCACGCCGGTGAGAACCTTCTCCCACACCCTCAACATCTATGAAATCATTACCCTGATTACGCTTATCTACGGGCTTTACGTGATCTTTATCTCCCTGGCCCAAAAGCCGGTGGAGGCTTTTGTCTTTTTGCTCGGTTTTGCCATCCTGCTTCTATCCACCGTAAATGACATGCTGCACGTGGAAAACATCATATATACCGGGTTGTTTACCCCCTTTGGTCTTTTTTTCTTTATTTTGTCCCAGTCATTTTTGCTCTCCTATCACTTTTCAACCGCTCTGATAACGGTGGAAGACCAACGCAAGGAATTAAGAGATACATTGGAATCATACAAATCGGAAATCTTGGAAAGGGTGCGGGCCGAGGAAGCCCTGCAGGAAAGTGAAGAAAAATACCGAACCATCCTGCACGGCATCGAGGAAGGGTATTATGAGGTGGATCTGGCCGGCAACCTGACGTTCTTCAATGACTCATTGTGCCGGCAAATGGGGTATTCAAAAGATGAACTCATGGGCATGAATAACCGGGATTATATGAGAGAGGAAGCTGCCAGGCGCGTATTTAAAACATTTAATTCGGTCTTCGCCACCGGAAAGCCCGCAACAGCCGTAGACTGGGAGATAATCAGCAAAGACGGCACCACAAAATTTGTGGAGCTGTCCGTCTCCTTGATGCGTGATTCTGAGGGACAGCCGGTCGGATTCCGGGGGGTGGCGCGCGATATTTCCGAACGCAAAAAAGCCGAAGAAAAGGCCAAGCTGCATCAGCAGCAGCTCATACAGGCCAGCAAAATGGTGGCCCTTGGCACCCTGGTTTCAGGCGTGGCCCATGAGATCAACAACCCCAACCATTTTATCATGTTAAATTCGCCGCTATTAAAGGAAGCCTGGGAAAATGCCATGCCCATCCTGGATCAATATTATGAAGAAAACGGTGATTTTATTTTAGGCGGCATGAACTATTCGGAGATGCGCGCTAACATCCCCACGCTGTTTGCCGGCATATCCGACGGTGCCAAGCGGATCAAGCAAATCGTTGATGAGTTGAAAAATTACGTACGGGACAACACCGCCGATTTAAACCAGGCAGTCGACATCAATGACGTCTTGAAGTCAACCGTTTCCCTGCTTGCCAATATGATTAAAACTTCCACCAATCATTTTACGATCAAGTACTGTGACAATTTGCCGCTCCTAACAGGCAATTTCCAGCGCCTCGAGCAGGTGATGATCAATTTAATCCAGAATGCCTGCCAGTCGCTGGCCGATTCTCAAAAGGGCATTTTCGTCACGGTCACACATGCTAAGAACAGATCATCAATCTTGATTCAGGTGCGAGATGAAGGCATGGGAATTCCCCCGGAAAAGCTTATGAATGTAACCGACCCCTTCTTTACCACCAAACATGATTCCGGCGGGGTCGGGCTCGGCCTGTCCATATCATCAAAAATTGTCGAAGAGCACGGCGGCAGCATGCAATTCACCTCGGAAATCGGAGTCGGCACAACGGTTGAGATCATGCTGCCCATTGACCAGCGAAATCATACAGTGAAAAGGAATACAGAATGACTGAATCAACCTATCCCCACTTCCCGGTCATGATGGTGGATGATGAAGTCCAGGCCATCAACAGTTTTGAAATGACGCTGCGCTCTGCCAGCATGAATAACTTCATCCGCTGTCACGACAGCCGTGATGTCATGCCGCTGCTTGCCAGCCAGGAGATCGAAGTCATGCTGCTGGACTTGAGAATGCCGCATATATCCGGCGAAGAACTGCTTCCGGCCATCACCACCGACTATCCTGAAATTCCGGTTGTGGTGATAACCGGCACAAACGATGTGGATACCGCCGTAAAATGCATGCAGCACGGCGCATTTGACTACATGCTGAAGCCGGTCGAAAAAAGCCGTCTGATCGGCGGCGTCAAGCGGGCGGTCGAGCTCCGGGAATTGCAGCGTGAAAATCAGCTGCTCAAGGCCCACGTATTGTCCGACAAGCTGGAAAATCCGGAGGCCTTTGCGGACATAATTACCACCAGCAAAAGCATGCGATCCATTTTCCAGTATATCGAGGCCATCGCCAACAGTCCGCGGCCGGTGCTGATAACAGGAGAAACCGGTGTCGGTAAGGAATTGATCGCCCAAGCCGTCCATCGCTTGAGCAACCGGGCGGGCGCTTTCGTACCGGTGAACGCCGCCGGCCTGGACGATCATGTTTTTGCGGATACGCTCTTCGGCCACAAAAAGGGCGCCTTTACGGACGCCCGGGAAGCACGCAGCGGTTTGATTGAGCAGGCGGCAGGCGGTACGCTTTTCCTGGATGAAATCGGAGATTTGAGCCCGACTTCCCAGATAAAGCTTTTGCGTCTTCTGCAGGAGGGCGAATTTTTTCCCCTGGGATCCGATGTGGCCAAACGATCCGATGTGCGAATCGTGGTGGCCACGAATCAAGAGATCGATGAACTCCAGTTGGCAGGCAAGTTTCGCAAGGATCTATATTACCGGCTTTGCGGTCATCGGATCCACATACCGCCGCTGCGAAACAGGCGGGAGGATCTGGCGGTTCTGGTGGATCATTTTTTGGAAAAGGCGTCTCAAACTCTGGATAAAAAGAAACCGACACCGCCGGTGGAACTGATCACCCTGCTGTCGACCTATCATTTCCCCGGCAACATCCGTGAGCTGGAATCCATGATTTTCGATGCCGTCAGCAATCACACAACCGGCAAGCTTTCAATGGATTTATTCAAAACCCACATTGCGAAGAAGCATCCCTCCTCACCGGCCGAAGCTATCGATTCATCTCACGAAAACAGCCCCCTCGTCGGCTTCTCCGATCAATTGCCCACTCTCAAACAAATCGAGCAATTGCTGATTGACGAAGCTCTGAAAAGGTCCAACCACAATCAGTCCATCGCAGCGCTGAGTCTGGGAATTTCACGGCAGGCCCTCAACAAACGCCTCAAAAAAGCCGAACAACAAAGGAATGACTCTGATTCTAAATCGAATTGACCATCCGATTAAAATTATTGACCTTTCAATTCCATTTGATACTTATTCATCTTAAAGCACAACCAATTTCGCTTTCCATTTCCGTTTTAAAACCTTAATAATGGGAGATTTTTTTATGTCCAATGAAGGTTTTAAGCGCAAACTCGCCGCAATTCTTAGTGCCGATGCCGTTGGGTACGGCCGCCTCATGGCAGAAGACGAGGCGGCAACCGTAAAGACGGTAACTTCCTACCGCGAAATAATGGCCGCTTTAATCAATCAGCACCGAGGCCGAGTAGTTGACTCTCCTGGGGATAATTTGCTGGCGGAATTTCCCAGTGTGGTAGACGCGGTGCAATGTGCGGTGGCTGTGCAGAATGAATTTCAGACCCGCAACGCCGAATTGACTGAACACCGCAGAATGGAGTTTCGGATTGGTATCCATCTTGGGGATGTCATCGATGAAGAAGATCGCCTATACGGTGACGGCGTGAATGTGGCGGCACGGCTGGAAGGCTTGGCCGAGCCGGGTGGTGTCTGTGTATCGGCAAAAGCATACGACGAGGTACGCGGCAAGGTCGAGACCCAATTCGATGACCTCGGACCGCAGGACATGAAGAACCTCGAAGATCCGGTGCGTGCCTATCGGCTGCGCCTTGACGGCGATTCGTCGTTCGCCATCGACGTTTCTACTCCGGTGATGGGCTTCGGCGGCCGTCCAGCCATTGCGGTTCTTCCGTTCGACAATATGTCGGTCGATCCCGAGCAGGAATACTTCGCCGACGGTATCGCCGAGGACATCCTCACACGTCTCGCTATGTGGCGCTGGATACCGGTAATCGCTCGCAACTCTTCTTTCACCTTCAAGGGCCGCACGGTAGACGTGAAAGAGATTGGCACGGTACTTGGAGCCCGCTACGTTTTGGAGGGCAGCGTGCGCAAGGTCGGGGAACGGGTGCGTGTCACCTGCCAGTTGATCGACGCGGATACCGGCCATCATATCTGGGCTGAACGCTACGACCGTGTGTTGAAGGATATTTTCGAACTCCAGGACGAGATTACGGAGGCCATTGTCGCCGCGCTTGAACCGGCGGTGGGCAAGGCCGAAATGTTGCGGGTGCAACGCAAAGACACATCTTATCTCGACTCATGGGATCTTTACCAGAGGGGCGTGTGGTATTTTAGCCGGTTCACCAAGGACGATTTCGCCGCTGGATACGGTTTTTATCGCCGGTCCGCGGAACTTGATCCCGGTTTTGCCCGACCGTTAGCCGGAATCGCCACCATTCGTATTTTAGAGGCACTGCTGGCGTGGTCGGACAATCCAGCCGAGGCACTGGGAGAGGCCCATCGGCTTGCGTTGGAAGCGGTGTCGTTCGACGCCGCCGAACCGCTTGCCAATGCCCTGCTCGGATACTCCAACGCCTATCTGCGCCAATATGACGCCGGGCTTGCGGCCGCCAAGCGTGCGATAGAGCTCAATCCGAGCTTCGCAATGGGGTATCACGCGCTTGGTCTGGTGAGAATGTTCAATGGCGAGCCAACAAAAGCGGTGGATGCAGTCGAATCCGCTGTTCGCATCAGCCCTGAGGATTTATGGCTACCGGTATGGCTCGCAACACTTTCGGCGTCCTACTATATGACGCAAAACTATGAAAAGGCGTTCCAGGTAGCACGGCTTAGCATACAGAGAGCACCGCACTACCCCATCGGCCATCGTTCATTGGCCAACGCGTTGGCCCAGCTCGGGCGCATGGACGAGGCACGCGAAGCACTGACAGCGTTTTTGAAGCTGTCACCCAAATACAACGCCGAGACCGCGCGCCGCTCGGCGATATTCCGCCGCGAGGCAGATTATGAACACTATGCCGAGGGCCTACGAAAGGCTGGCTGGGACGGCTGACACGGTTGGTTACAATCGGCTGATCACGACCGCTGAAAGGGGCGTTATGCAAGATGTGTCGCTATCAGCTCCACAGATTTTGAATTGAACTTGAAACTTTTGATCCAGCAAACGACAAATTTTCGAAGCCCGGCAGTATCTGTGATATCCTCAAAAAAAGGCGATATTCAAAAGCATTCCTTAAGTTTGGGTTCTCTCAATTAATCACTATCGGCTGATATTTGGTTTTTGCCAGACGATATCACCACCTGCCAGACCCCCCAATAATGATTGACTAAATCCCGATAGTTTAGGTATAGATATCGCATACCCTATTTGACCTGACCCGATCCTGATCTGTAATCCTTTATCCGAATCTTGAATCTCCTCCGGAACTGCATTTTTCTGATCGATCCACCACTGAGTTCTATTGTTTGAAACCGATTTATGGGGGTGCTCTATGGCAGAAGAAGGTTTTAAGCGTAAGCTCGCTGCAATTCTCAGTGCAGACGTTGAAGGCTACAGCCGACTTATGGACGATGATGAGGAAGCCACCGTCCGCACACTCACCTCTTACCGCAATGCAATCATCAATCTTGTTCAACAATTCCGTGGCCGTGTTGTAGACACTCCTGGGGATA
>JAFDCJ010000194.1 GCA_019312835.1 Deltaproteobacteria bacterium | reverse complement strand
TTCGCGGCATCCAGATACAGCTTGAGTTTTTCTTCGCCTCCGATCGTTATGATGTGAACGCCCTGGCACAGGTCCTTGAGGCCGGTGACAATGTCGGTGAAAATTTCAATGCTGGCCTTTTGTTTGTCCGGTTCGCGGGCCAGTTTCTGGATCATCCATTCCGGAACCATGCCTGACTTGAGATGGCGATTTAAAAATCTGGCCATGCCCGCGGTTCGTAAAATCATGACCTCGGCGATCACGGGAACGCCGAAGGTTTGGGCCTGCTCTAAAAATTTAGCAAATCGATCCACATCAAAAACCGGTGTCGTCAGAAAATAGCCCGTACCGATTTTGGTCATCTCTTCCATCTCTTTCATTTCCAGGTCCGGTATATTTTTGCCCCAGGAGGATTCAACCCCTGACCCCAGAAGGAATTCGGCTTTGGATCGCAGCGTATCCCCTTCCACCGTCTGGCCCTCGCGAATGTGTTCCAGCACGGACTGTAATTTGCCGGCATCCACGTGAAAGAACATCATCTCCTGCAGACTGTCACCGGTGATGCGGTAATCTTCGGTAAACACCAGCAGGTTATCGATACCGGCGCTATGGGCTTCCACCAGGTCGTTTTGGAGCTGCAGGCGGTTTTTATCGCGGGTCGTGGTCTGGTATATGGGCTCCAGCTGGCTTTTGTTCAGCAGCTCACAGGTTTTGATGGTATCTCCGACGAAGCCCTCGAGTTCCACCTCAGATAGCGAAACCCCGTCCACGCGTCCGCGTACATTGCTCAAGCTGCGGACAAGATCTTCCGGTTCCTGATCAATGGGTGATTGAACTTCTGAGGTGACGACAAATTTCTTTTTCTTCAAGGCGTCTTTAAGCTTCATGCTAGCCTCCCGGCCCGATTGAGGGCTTGCCCTCAATCGGGAGTTATTTGTTAATGGGTATTTGTTATTCGGTTAAACCAGTGATGGCCGCTCATGAAATCCCTAAAGCTAAGAATCAATCCAGTACCTTTTTTCCAATAACCAATAACCAATAACCAATAACCTTCCGCTGGTATTAATATCCATTGGGGAAAAGGATTCTTCTAATCACGAAGGCCTAATAGTCGAGCAACCTCTTCTTTGAGCTGCGGCAGCGGAAACGGTTTGGAGAAACAGGCATCCGCTCCGTGCTCTTTCATTTTTTTAAACTTGTCTTCATCCAGATAGGCGGACAGAACAATAATCCTGGTGTCTTTGGTATCCGGATTTTCCTTGATTTTCCTGCAGACCTCATAGCCCTTGATGTCGGGCATCATGATGTCCAGTATCAGCAGGTGGGGGGCGAAATGATTAACCTGCAAGCCGGCCTCGAACCCGTCTGAAGCGGAAATCACTTCATAGTCGAACTCATCCTCTTCCAGAGCCTGTACGATGGTTTCAACAATGATGGGGTCATCATCGACCACCAGAATTTTTAACTTACCTTCCACCGCTTCTCCATTGGGTATGGGGATGCCCTGCTTGTTCATAAAAGCTTCGAGATCGGCTTTGTTGATGCGGCGGTGGCCTCCCACGGTCTTATATGCCTTGATATGCCCCGACTCGACCCAGTTGATAATGGTTTTGGGAGACACGTTGCAATACTGGCTGGCCTTAAAAACAGTGAGTACGTCCTCCATGGCTGACTCCTTTTGTTTTACAGTTATTACAGTTTTTACAATTAAAATAGTTTTAATGGGATGTCAAGGATTTTTTATATTTTTTTAAAATCATATAGCTATCTATTAACATTAGATATAATGACAAAACCCGACAATATGCGTCCACAAACGTTTTTACAGAAATTATATTTATTATAATTATTTATTTCTATTTCGGCGCACGGCGCATTGATTTTTGGTTGTCAATTTGGATTGTCGTTAGTATATCGTTACCATATCCGTCACAAGAACCAGGGAAGTTTGACCTGTCACGATCGGAGGCTTAACATGAAGTGGGTAAAAGGTTTTTTGGGGCTGGTTTTTATTTTACTCCTAATAGCCGGGATTGCCCTTGTGGTCTTGATCAACCCCTTCGGTGCCTCCCCTTTGAACCACTACACCAAAGACGGGAATCTGCCCCTGCCGGGTTTAACGGCGCCGGTGACGGTCCACCGTGATGCAAAGGGCATGGCCTATATTTATGCCCGTAATATGGAGGATCTCATCCTGGCCCAGGGATTTGTTACCGCCCAGGACAGGCTTTTCCAGATGGAGTTGACCCGGCTGTTTGCCTCCGGTCGCATCGGCGAACTGGCCGGGGAGAAAGCCAGGGGGTTGGACGTGAGAATGCGTACCCTGGGCTTTTACCGCCATGCCAAAAAACACGCTGCATTGCTCAACAACGAAACCCGGACCTTTCTGCAAAAATATGTGGACGGCGTCAACGCCTTTATAAGAAACCGCGCGGGAAATATTCACCTGGAATTCAAGCTGGCCGGAATTAAACCTTCCCCTTGGGACATCGTGGATTCATTAACCATCATTTATTTCATGGGATGGGCCAGCGCTGCCAATATGGAAAGTGAAGTCGTTGCTCAGATGCTGCTTGACAAACTGGGGTCTGCTAAAGCAGCTGAGCTTTTTCCACTCAACATTAATCCGGATGATGAGATCAAAGCCGATGATAACCCAACCAAATCAGACTTCAAACATGCCGGCCTCAATTTAACCTTTGACAATGCGCTTTTTGCATATTCGAAGAGCGGTGCCCTGAAAATCGGTAGTAACAACTGGGTGGCCGGATCGGAACTTTCACCCGGTTCCATGCCCATCCTTGCCAATGACCCCCACCAGGAAGCCAGAATTCTGCCGGGTCCCCTGTATCCCTGTGGGCTGATTAAGCCGGATCTGCGTGCGGTCGGCGTTACCGTTCCCGGTTTCGGTGGCATGGTGATTGGCCGGACGGCGCACGTGGCGCTGGGGGCGACCAATGCCTACGGCGACACCCAGGACCTATATGTTGAGACGATTGATCCCGAAATTCCGGATAATTACCTCGAAGGCAGCAAGTCCATTCCATTCGAAGTGATCGAAGAAACACTGAAATACAAAGACAAAAAACTATCCGGCGGATTTAGAGAAGAAAAAATTATAATTCGGTTGACCCGGCGAGGGCCGGTCATCAGCGATGTCATCAAGGGGCTGAAAACCGACAAAGTCATCACCGTGAGGTGGTCCGGCTTCGAGGTTCAGTCACCCTCGATTGGATTAGAACGATTAATCGAATGTCGCTCGGTGGCAGAAACACGGCAGGTCCTTGGCAGCGTCAATCAAATTGCTCTCAATTTTGTGATTGCCGATGCCGCCGGAAACATCGGCTGGCAGGCCACGGGTAAGCTGCCCATCCGCACCCAGGCAGAGGGCCTCGTTCCTTATGTGGTTGAAAGCGCAACGGATAACTGGACCGGCTGGATTCCCTGGGATGACATGCCCCATGCCGTCAATCCCGCCCGGGGCTGGCTGGGGACTTGCAACCATTTGACGGTTGATCGGGTCTACCCCTATCATTACACGACCCACGCCTCGCCGACGTATCGCTACCGGCGGCTGATCGAACTGATGGAAACACCCGGTAAAAAAACAGTGGACGACCACTGGGCTTTTCAAAGGGATACGCGCAACCTGATGGCCCAAACAATTGCGCCGATCATAAGCCGGGCACTTTTGACCTATGACGATACCAAACAAATGGGAGCGGTACTGGCAGATTGGGATTTTGTCGATTCGCCGGACCAGGCGGCACCGGCCATCTTTCAGACCGTATACCGGGAGTTTGCCCTGCTGGTTTATGCCGATGAGCTGGGTGAGGACCTGGCGCTTACCATGCTGAACAACTGGTATTTCTGGCAGGAGAGACTTCAAAAAATGGTGCTCGAAGATAATTCCGCCTGGTTTGATATTGTCAGCACCACCGACAAAAAGGAAACCCGTGACGATCTCTTCCGCATGGCGGCGCAGAAGGCGGCTGAAAAGCTGGCGGCTACACTGGGGGCGGATCCGGCCAAATGGTTATGGGGCAAGCTGCATGTGCATGAATTTGTAAGCCCCCTCAGGCGGTCGGGCTCCGGTGCGGAATGGTTGGGAGGCGGTTTTCATGCTGCACCCGGTTCCGGGGAAACCCTCTACCGGGGTATTTATGAATTCAGCAAGCCCTATAAAATAAAAATTCCGGCATCGATGCGAATGGTGGCCGATCTGGCTGATCCGGACAAGATCCTGGCGGTTTTGCCCGGCGGCGTCAGCGGCCGGCAGTTTGATCCCCACACTACCGACCAGGTAAAAGCCTACATGAACGGCACCAAGGTGTACTGGTGGTTCAGCGACAAGGCCATCAAGGCGCATGCCCGGCATACGCTGATTTTAAGTCCAAATTAACGAGCCGGTCGCTGGCGGGTCTGTATAACTCAAAATGACTAATCGTCAGCAGGCTTTCATAGGTTCTTTGCCGGCCGAACGAACCGATCTATTCGCTTTTTACGCTCTCTGGGTTCTCAACAGGGTGCACCGGCAAAGTGATGGTAAAGGTCGTCCCTTCCCCTTCCTGGCTGTTGACCGCGATATCCCCGCCGTGATCCTTGATAAAGCCGTAACAGACCGAAAGGCCCAGGCCGACGCCCTTGACCGCGCCTTTGGTGGTAAAAAAACTGTCGAAAATTTTATCCAGGTGCTCTTCCCGGATGCCGGTGCCGGTGTCGGCTACTTCGATGTAGATATTGGCGGCATCTCCGCCCGTGACCACCGACAGGGTGCCGCCGGTTGGCATGGCATCGCGGGCGTTGGCCACCATGTTTAAAAATACCTGGCGCAGCTGATTTTTGGAGGCATTGACCAGGCCCAACCCCTCAGCAAAGGTGATCGCAATATTGATGTCGTTTTCCTTGAGCTGTTTTTCATGCAGCAGCAGAATTTCATCCAGCATGGAGTTGATATCCACCGGATGGCGTTCTTCCTGATCCGGTTTGGAAAACGACAGCATTTTGCGCAGCAGGTCACTGAGCCGGATGGTCTCCGACAGGGCCATGTCCAGGATTTTGCGCCGTTTGTTGTCAGTGGAAATTTCGGTTTTTAGCAGCTCGAGGGTATTCATGATTCCGTAAAGGGGATTGTTCAACTCATGGGCGATCTGCGAGGTTAAGCGCCCCATGGCGGCCAGTTTCTCGGATTGCAGCAGTTGCTCCTGGGTGTCGCGCAGGGCTCTTTCCATCTGCAGGCGGTCCCGCAGATCGACGAAAGATCCCACCGAGGCAATTTCATTTCCGTTGGCATCATAGATGATGGCGGCCGACAGGTTGCCCTCGACCACCTGACCGTCTCTGCGGACGTACACCATCGGGTATGAATTGAGTCGGCCGACGCCGCCGGATTCATCGCTTCTGAGCATCTGCATGACCTTGCGGGCAACCCCTTCGGGGTAGATTTTGCGTATGTTCATTTTACCGATGACGTCGCCGGCCCTGTATCCTAAGGTTTCTTCGGCCGCCTGGTTCCAGATCAGGATATTGCCCTTCATATCCGTGGCGGTGATGGCATTGGGAGAACTCTGAACGATTTTGTTCATGAAGTCGTAGGCTTCCCGCAACTCTTTTTCCATCAGCTTGCGCTGGGTCAAATCGACGTTCAAACCCTCATACCCGATAATCTTCCCCTGCTGGTCGTAGCGGGCGTGCCCGGTGAGCAGGATCGGTATGGTGCTGCCGTCTTTGCGCTTGAAATCGACCTCGTAGTCGATAACCCTGCCGTCGCGCTCCATCAGTTCCTGAAAGGTGCGCCGGTCCTCGGGGCGCACGTAAAGGTCCTGGGGCAGATCGATATTCAAAAACTCCTCCTTGCTGTCATACCCCAGCATGTCCAGCAGGGCCTGGTTGGCATTTAAAAATTTGCCTTCCTTGCTGCTGATAAAAACGCCGCTGGCCACATGCTCGAACAGGTTTTTAAACTCTTCCTCCGTGACCCGCAGCTTTTCCTCCTGTTGCTTGCGCTTGGTTATATCATGATAAATACTCAACTTGGCAAGACTGCCGTCTGCGTTTTCAAACGGAATTTCGGTCAGGTAGTAGGTTTTGTTGACCAGTGGGACGTAAACCTCCCGGGCCACGGTCTTGCCGGCAAACACCTCGTCGGAAAGGCACCAGGGGCATTTTTCCTCAGACTGGTTAATCAATTGATGGCATTTTTTACCAACACCCGGACCAAACTCGGCAATCATGGCGCTGTTCATATACTCCACTACCAGGTCTGTGTTCATGACATAAATGCCGTCTTCGAAGGCATCCAGGATGGCGGTTATCATATTGTATTTTTTATCCATGATGTGACCCTTTTTATATCTAAGGAGGTGAAATCCCAAAACGCTTGATCAGGCGTTGCTCATCAGGGCGCAACGGCCGCCAGTTGATACGGTAGTTTATATCCGCGTCAAACATCGCTTTCGGGGTAAAGATCGCGGCATGCCACTGTCCGGGTCTGGCGGGGATATGCTCGATCCATAAAACTTTGTTGATGTCCAGTTTAAAATCCCGACTGATCTTTTTCCCGACCGCCCCGGCGCAGCTGTTCAGGCTGGCTGCCAACCCGCACGGGTTGGCAGCCACGATGGTGGGCTTAAGATGCCGGACTGCCGGCCGACCGGCCGGTAATTCGATTATCCGAACCCGCCAGGTGCAAAGCCATTCGGTCTTAGACGTTGGTCCCCGGTCTGTATCCGGCTGCAGTCGATATGTCCCGTCATAGACGATCATACGCTTCGGGAATTATCATTATCACAAAAAGGATGGAAATTGAACATAGGTCATTCCATTATTCCAATTCGGCTACAGGAATGATCCGTTGCCTAAGCCGCATGACGCAGATATATTATTGGCCAAGCATATGCCAAACAATTTTGGTGTTGCCACTTTGGAAATCCTGTTTTAGGTTACATTAAAACCCAGTAGATTGAAAGGAGGCCCATGCATGAAAAAAACGATTGCAGACGTCATTGATCTTGCGATTCAAAGGGAAGAAGAGGCTTACGACTTTTACATGGATATCCACGGTGAGGTTCAGGATGCCGCTGTCAAGGATACGGTCGAATTCATTGCCGGCGAAGAGAAAAAGCATAAAGCCTTTCTGGTTGATTACCGTGACGGCAATTATGGTTCGGATGCCCTGCGGATGGCCGATGTGGTTGAATACCGGATCGCTGAATACCTGGAGGAACCCGAAATCAGCAAGGATTCCAGCAGTGAGGAGGTCTACCTGATCGCGGCTCACCGCGAAGGCAGATCACATCAGTTCTACACCGAACTTGCCAATATGCACGCCGACAGCGAGCTAAAAACGATGCTATCGAAAATGGCCAACGAAGAGCTGAAACACAAGGAAAAAATGGAATATCTTTATGCCAACACGGCTTTTCCGCAGACGTCGGGAGGGTGATGCCGCGTTGGACACCAAAATCTGTTAAAAAGGCGCCCCTTTCAGATTACGCTGAGTGCTGTTTGCCAAAAGGAGTATTGGAGTGATGGAGTATTGGAGTGTTGGAAAGACGAATACCCGCTGTGTTCATCGCGGATGGCGTTACTCCAATACTCCATTACCCCTGATTTTGCTTCGTGCTACGTTCAAGGCTTGTTATGAGAGCTAGTTTTTCCCCATAGCTTTGAAATGGGATCTATTCCGGTTCTATCGGGACCGTTGTGACGGGAACCGGCGAGTTTTTCAAAACTTTGTCGGTTACACTGCCAAAGCGGTAATTTCCTTTTTCACCATGGCTGGCCATTACCACCAGATCCACCCCTTCTTTGTCGATCAGCTTTAAAATTTCCTGGGCCGGATCACCGACCGCGATATGCTTGATATACAGCGGGCAGCTGTTCAAGTATTTTTCGCATACCTGGTCGAGCCGCTTTTTGGCGGATTTGTCGGCCCATTCCATCAGCTTGTCGATGTGAGACCTGTCAAAATCGCCATACCACGATTCATGATGCGCTATATCTTCGATTACATAGAGCACGTGGATCTCGGCCCCATATTTTTGGGTCAAATCGGTCACCAACGGCAGCGCCTTTTCGGCACTGCTCGAAAAATCCGTCGGCCACAGCACTTTGTTCACTTCCATCTTAGAGCCTCCTTTCCGTGTCTTTGGTCGGTTCCAGATTCTCTATAGTATAATTACTGAAAAGACGATGTAAAGCGGCCGCTCCATACCGGTCTCTGGCTGCCCAGTCTCTAGCTGCTATGAGCTATAAACAAACCGGTAAATGGTATGAGGTGTAAGGTACAGGGTGTTAGAAGGCGCCGAGCCCGCGGAGTAAGACTCAAGGCAGGCGTATCTGAATCTTCAGACCTTACGCCCGTTGCCTTGTACCTTATACCGGATACCGGCAAATTTGCGGCAATATCTAAATATTTGCCGGAGAGATGCGTTATGAAATCAATTCAATAATCTTCCTACTCGTATACTCCCCCGTGTCGGCCAGGGCATCAACCGGCAGAAATGACAGGGCATTGTTGGAGAGGAGACATGTGGCTGAGGCGGGAAACTCATCATCGGCCCGATAGAATATGTAATGCAGTTTTATTTTGGGAAGGGGGCGAACGATTATCGAAAAATCTCCGTCCTCGCTGCCGGTACTGAGCTCGCCGTTCAGCGTCTTGAATATAAGGTCAAAATTGTCTTCAATCCTGTCTATATGAGCCGTCAATATGCTTTCGGCGTGGGAGGCAAACGCACCGACATAGGGCGTGCTGTTGGGTAATTCCCGAAACGCTTTGAAGGGGGTGGGCATGCAGGGATTTTCATTGGCATGCAGGGCATACAATGTAATCAATATGCCGATTGCACCGGTTTGCGGCTCGTCGCCGATGAAAATCCCATCCGGTCCAATAAGGCAGGATTGCCCGAAGGCTTTAAAATGGAATTGATCCTTTTGCTGTTGCCCGGGCAGAAGCCGGTCCAGGTCATTCGGCAGATTCTTGTACAGCCGTTCCAGGTTCTCGCGAATAATCTTTTCGTAATTATCCATTTTGAACTGATTAATGACCGATTTTGCAATCGTTGCAGCCGCAGACCGGGCATTCGACTTTGCGGGTTTCAGTGGCGCCATCGCCAGGTCCTAATATGCGGTCCACATAGGTCTTAAAGGCATTGCCGCATTCCCTGCAAAGGGCATCAACCGATTCATTTTGGTTATCGTCAGCTGGCATAAAAGCCCCCTTTCGTACCATCGCGAAGTTATTATCAGTTATCTCAAAAGGCCCACCATTGAATATAAAAATCGATGGGTCATCCAGCTATGCTGGAAAAAATCCCGCAGAACGGGCGGCGCTGCGGGATTTTTTCGGTATAATTGTCGTAATGACAATTATTTCTTCTCGTCTTCCTTGACCTCTTCAAAATCCGCATCGACAACATCTTCTTCGGGCGCGGCCCCGCCGGCCTGGCCCTCAGCCCCGGCATCGGCACCGGCCTGCTGATTGCCGGCAGAAGCCTGCTGGTACATGGCCTCGGCCAGCTTGTGGGATACCTGGGTCAGCTCCTCGCTGAGCCGTTTAATTTCTCCGGAATCCTCGCCCTCCATGGCTTTCTTCAATGCGGAAGTGGCATCTTCGACTTTGGTCTTGGTTTCGCTGTCAACCTTGTCGCCGAGTTCCTTGATGGATTTTTCGGTTGAATAAATCAAGGCATCGGCTGAATTGCGCGCCTCAACCAGTTCCTTTTTCTTTTTATCCTCTTCAGCGTGCACTTCAGCATCTTTTACCAGACCGTCAATCTCTTCCTTGGAAAGCCCCGAGGATGCCGTAATCTGGATGGATTGTTCCTTGCCGGTGGCCTGATCTTTGGCTGAAACATTGACAATTCCGTTGGCATCGATGTCGAAGGTAACCTCAATTTGAGGAATCCCGCGGGGAGCCGGCGGAATGCCGACCAGTTCGAATCGTCCCAGGGTCTTATTGTTGGCTGCCATTTCTCGCTCGCCCTGCAGGACGTGGATGGATACGGCCGGCTGGTTATCGGCCGCGGTTGAAAATATCTGGCTCTTTTTAGTCGGGATGGTGGTGTTCTTCTCAATCAAACGGGTCATGACACCGCCCAGGGTTTCAATCCCCAGCGACAGCGGCGTGACATCGAGCAGCAGAACATCTTTGACGTCACCTTTTAAAACCCCACCCTGAATGGCTGCACCGAGTGCCACCACTTCATCCGGGTTTACCCCTTTGTGAGGATCCCTGCCGAAAAGGCTTTTAACCCGCTCCTGAACCGCCGGCATACGGGTCATGCCGCCCACCAGAATCACCTCATTAATATCGCCCGGGGATAAACCGGCGTCTTTCAACGCTGTGCGGCAGGGGCCTTCCAGTTTGTCGAGTAAGTCGGCAACCAGCGCCTCCAACTTGGCACGGGTGATTTTAATATTCAGATGTTTGGGTCCGCTGGCATCGGCGGTGATGAAAGGAAGGTTGACGTCGGTTTCCATGGATGAGGAAAGTTCCATCTTGGCTTTTTCCGCCGCTTCCTTCAACCGCTGCAGGGCCATTTTGTCTTTGCGAAGGTCAATGCCCTGATCCTTATTGAACTCGCTGGCCAGGTAGTCAATCAGCCGCAGGTCGAAGTCCTCGCCGCCCAGATGGGTGTCGCCATTGGTCGCCTTAACTTCGAAAACCCCTTCACCGATTTCTAGAATCGACACGTCAAAGGTGCCGCCGCCCAGATCAAAGACAGCGATTTTCTCTTCGCGTTTCTTGTCCAGACCGTATGCCAGAGATGCTGCCGTCGGCTCGTTGATGATCCGCAGGACATTGAGCCCGGCAATCTTACCGGCATCCTTGGTCGCCTGGCGCTGGCTGTCGTCAAAATAGGCCGGGACGGTAATGACGGCATCGGTTACCTTCTCTCCCAGATACTCTTCGGCGGTCTTTTTGATGTTCGCCAAGATATAGGAGGAAATCTCGGCCGGACTGTGCTGCTTGCCCTTTAAGCTTATCCGGATGTCTCCATTGCTGGCTTCTTCAATTTTGTACGGCAGAACCTTGATGTCATCCTGAACTGGTTTGGACCTGAATTTACGACCGATCAGCCGCTTGACGCCAAACACCGTATTCTCGGGATTGGTGATCGCCTGTCGTTTGGCGATTTGGCCTACCAATCTTTCACCGCTGTCGTTGATGGCTACGATGGAAGGCGTCGTGCGGCCGCCTTCTGGGTTGGTAATAACCGTGGCGTCGCCACCCTCCATTACAGCCACACAAGAATTTGTGGTGCCGAGATCGATTCCGATTACCTTTGACATGTTGTATCCCTCCTTAACCTCAATTTCTGCAAATTGTTATTCCTGTCTGTTATCCCAGATTTAGGGTTTATCCCTGGATTCTTTTGAGCGGGCAACCACCACCATCGCGGGGCGCAGCAATCGATCGTGAATCAGGTAGCCTTTTTGAAGCTCATTGACAACCGTGTTTTCCTCATACTCATCGGTTTCTTCCTGCATGACGGCTTCGTGAAAAGTGGGATCAAAGGCCTGACCTTTGGCCTCGATGGGTTTGACATCAAATTTTTCAAACACTTTCAATATTTCTTTATGGGTCATGTCCAGTCCCTGCAACAGGCCCTGGTCTATGGCTTTGTGGCCATTGGTCGAATTCATTGCCAGCTCCAGATTGTCGACCACAGATAGCATCTCCTTAATCAATGACTGATTGGCATACTTGCGAAATTCCTCCAGTTCCCTGGATGTACGTTTTTTAAAATTCTCAAATTCGGCCGAAACCCTGAGCAGGCGCTCATAGTTTTCTTTGGATTCCTGATCTTTAGCCGCCAGCCTGGCCTCCAAATCCTTCAATGGCTCGTCGACTCCCACCGCGTCTGTTTTCTCGGATTGATCTTGAGAATCATCCTCATCCGCGGCAGCCGCTCTGGTGTCGACTTCTTTTTCTTTGTCTTCGTCCGAATCGGATTGAATTTTGATAATTTTTTTTCCACTCATACGATCACGCGTCCCCCCGCTTATTTGAAGTGTGCGATTGCCGACCTGAAAAATAAGACCAGTTGAAACGATGTCAAGGTTGTAATAGCAGGGTTTTATAAGAAATAATGCGTGTTTAGCACTCAGTTGATTTGGGTGGTTCAGTGACTGAATCACGATTGGTGATTTCGGATTTTCTGGAAGGATTTAAGTCGATTCGTATAGTGAATGAATCGGCTAGGTGGTGGGAAGATATTCGATCGTGGATGTAAGATTTTGGATTTGGGATTTACTAAAAGGAACCAAATCTTTTGTTATTATCGAAAAACAGGTGTGGGACGGCCAAAGGCGACAGGCTCTGTTCATGAGACATAAAATTGAGATTTTTTCGATCAATCAATCTAGAATCAGATATCCGACATTACAAAAAGCCAAAATCCGCAATCCCGGATCTCAATAAGATGGTTGCGCACCCGCCGTCGAATCTTGGTTGGAAACCTTTTCACGTTATACTGATTGAGATCAATCCACGACACAGACTGCATCACTTATCGCTGCTTCCTTCCGGACCTGACGAGGTTCATGAGCGCCTGTTGCGTGGTGTCCAATCAAAACGATCCAAGGGCTCCAGGTATAAGACCCTTGGGCGGGAATTCAGCCCCGCATAAGCGGATTTCGGGTAAAGGGCACCGCTAGCTCCCCGCCTAGCACAACCAGAGATAAAATACGCCAAAAATCCATTTTTGCAAGCAAAAATATGATTTCAGTTGAGCGAAGGATTTGTGCATTTTCTGATAAAGCTGAAATCATATCGTGTTTGGTCTTTAGTATTTTGTGTATGGCCACATATGAAAATTCGAATAAACGTCAATTGGAATGATGATGCCAAGATCTTGTGTCCGAAGGGGCCTTTTGATCCCGCGGTGAGACCAACAGTGTTGACTTATTTTGTCGATATATCTACAGTTTACTGAAAGCATTATTCTCGATCCGGTAGGGTGTTCAGGCCCAAGGGGACTCCAATGACAACGGACAGGGACCATTCTCATTGTGTCTAAGAAGATCGACATAGAAACCAAAATTCTGCAGACCGTTCGTGCTGCGATCGCCAGATACGGGATGTTCGCGGAGGGGGATAGGGTGCTGGTGGCTGTTTCCGGTGGGGCGGATTCGGTTGCACTGGTCCACCTGCTGCACGGCCTGGCCGGTGAATATTCCCTCACACTTGCGGTTGCGCACCTGAATCACAGCCTGCGCGGACCGGAATCCGATCGGGATGCTGAATTTGTTGCCGCGCTGGCCCGGAATTTTGATTTGCCGCTCTTTCTTGAGAAAAAGGATGTGCCGGGATTCCAGCGGCACTGGCGCCTTTCTCCGGAAGAAGCTGCGCGCCGGGTTCGCTATGAATTTTATGATGCAGTTGCCTCCCAAAACCGGTTTAATAAAATTGCCCTGGGTCATCACGCGGACGACAATGCCGAGCTGGTGCTCATGAATTTGCTGCGCGGAAGCGGCCCCCTGGGCTTGTCCGGAATTGCCCCCGTCAGGGACGACAAATTCGTGCGCCCGTTGATCGGACTTAAACGATCAGAAATAATGGCTTATATTGCAGAAAGAAAAATTGCCTTTGTAGCCGATTCTTCCAACAGGGACCCGGCCTACCGTCGCAACAAGATTCGTCACCATTTAATTCCGGAGCTGGTCAGATCCTACAATCCCGCCATCGTTGAATCTCTCAATCGACTGGGGGAGATTCTGCAGGCGGAGGATCAATGGATCGCAGACGCCATCGAGCCGGTTTTTGCCGCCTGTGTCTTAAACAGAGGATTCAACTGGATTGAGTTGGCCCTGCCGGAGATCAATGCCTTGGAGCTGGCGGTCGCCAGAAGGATCATCAGAAAGGCGATTATGAGCGTGAAAAAGGATTTGCGACGCATAACCTTTTTACATGCAGACAGCGTTGTCGGATTGGCAAAAAAAAAGCGGGCATGCGGTCGCCTGGATTTGCCCGAAGGGCTGCGGGTGATAAAAGATGGCGAGACACTCACTATTAAAAAGGTCGGTCCGGAAACTTCAGCGGCGGTAGTCAATTATTGTTACACGATCACCGGCGAGGGGACCACCCTGATAGAGGAGGCTGACGCCGCCATCAAACTGGTGGAGATTGGAACTGCCGAGGTACCTGGTTTCGGGGAAGCCGAAAGATCCAGGGCCTTTTTCGACCTGGATTGTTTGCGATTTCCGCTGGTTGTTCGAAATTTTCGACCGGGAGATCGATTTTCGCCCCTGGGCCTGGAGGGCACCCAGAAATTAAAGAAATTTTTCAGCGACCATAAAATTTCCGCCGGCCAGCGTAAAAAATGCCCGCTGCTATTGAGCGCGGACAAAATCATCTGGGTGGCCGGTCATCGCATCGACAACAGCGTTAGATTAGGTCCCCGGACCCGACGTGTGCTGATGGCCGAACTTTTGCTTGCTTAATGTGCGATAGTGATTAAATTGGCATATAAAGTCAGCCAGGGGCAAACGGGCGTTGAACAGCCGACAAGCCCGACCCGGGGCGCCGACAACTTGGTACTTGCTATTTCAATTGAGATACGGGATACTAAACGATTGATTAATGTCGAATTAAGCAATAGATCGATTAAAAAAAGGCGGAGCGGGGTGACTTCCACCATTCGTCATTCGTCATTCCAAACCGGGAGGAAAAACATTTGAATCCGTTTTACAAAAATCTGGCTTTATGGCTGGTCATCACGTTGATGATGGTCATGCTGTACAATCTTTTCAGCCAACAGCACATGGCTGAAACCAGCGTCAGCTATACCGAGTTTCTGGATATGGTCGAAAGCGAGCGTGTGGCCGAGGTGGTGATCCAGGGCCAGGAGCTGTATATCACCGATATGAACCGCAACCGTTTCAAGATATACGCACCCCAGGACAACGATCTGATCAACACGCTGCGCAAGAAAAATGTTACCATCAGCGCCAAACCCCCGGCGGAGAATCCGTGGTATATGTCCGTCCTGGTGTCTTGGTTTCCGATGTTGATCTTGATCGGGGTGTGGATTTTCTTCATGCGCCAGATGCAGGCCGGAGGCGGTAAGGCCCTATCTTTCGGTAAAAGCAGGGCCCGCCTGATGTCCGATCAATCCGAGAAAGTTACCTTTGAAGATGTCGCCGGCATTGATGAAGCCAAAGAAGAGCTGGGAGAAATCGTTGAGTTTTTAAGAGATCCTAAAAAATTCACCCGGCTGGGCGGCAGAATCCCCAAAGGCGTTCTGTTGATGGGCCCGCCGGGTACCGGCAAGACGCTGTTAGGGCGTGCGATTGCCGGTGAGGCTGGTGTGCCCTTTTTCAGCATCAGCGGGTCGGACTTTGTCGAGATGTTTGTGGGTGTCGGGGCTTCGCGGGTGCGGGACTTGTTTGTTCAGGGCAAGAAAAATGCCCCCTGCATTATCTTCATCGACGAAATCGATGCCGTCGGCCGCCACCGGGGTGCCGGTTTGGGCGGTGGGCACGACGAGCGCGAGCAAACCCTAAACCAGCTTCTGGTTGAAATGGACGGGTTCGAATCCAACGAGGGGGTTATTCTCATATCGGCCACCAACCGGCCCGATGTGCTGGACCCGGCTTTGCTGCGTCCCGGACGGTTTGACCGGCAGGTGGTTGTTTCCATGCCGGATATTAAGGGCCGGGAGAAGATCCTCAAAGTCCACATGAAAAAAACGCCGGTTGGCTCCGATGTCAATCCCCTAATCCTGGCCAAGGGGACGCCCGGTTTTTCCGGTGCCGACCTTGAGAACCTGGTCAACGAAGCGGCCCTGCTGGCGGCCAAGCGGGACAAGGAAAAGGTCGAGATGGTGGACTTTGAAGATTCCAAAGACAAAGTCTACATGGGGCTCGAACGCAAATCGAAAGTCATCAAGGAAGAAGACCGCAAAGTGACCGCCTATCATGAGGGGGGGCACGCGCTGGTTGCGCGCTTTCTGCCCGAAACCGATACCGTCAACAAGATCACCATTGTGCCCCGGGGACGGGCTGCCGGTGTGACCTGGTTTTTGCCCGAAGAGCGCGACTTTAAATTCAAGGACCAGCTCGAAAGCGAGCTGTCGGTTGCTTTCGGAGGGCGCGTGGCTGAAGAAATTATATTCAACCGCATCAGCACCGGGGCCGCCAATGATATTAAGCAGGCCACCAATTTGGCTCAGACCATGATCCGCAACTGGGGCATGAGCGAAAAACTGGGCCCGTTGTCCTATGCCAAGGGCGAGGAACAGGTTTTTCTGGGCCGCGAAATCGCCCAGCACCGGGATTACTCCGAGGCGACGGCTCAATTGATCGACGAAGAAATAAACAAGCTGATCAAAGATGCCTATCAGCGCTCGGGAAAAGTGCTCAAGGAAAACCTGGACATTTTGCACAAACTGGCGGAATTGCTGTTGGAAAAAGAAACTGTCTTGGGCAAAGAGTTGGATGAGTTGATAAAGGAATTGAG
>JAFDCJ010000193.1 GCA_019312835.1 Deltaproteobacteria bacterium | reverse complement strand
CTCCTAATTGGCTGGAAAAGCACGTGGGAGCTGCTTCCAGCCGCGACTTAGTAGATGCCCAAACAGATAGTCGCGGCTGGAAGCCGCTCCCACGCGGTATTAAGCTCTTCAAGCAAATCCAGTAGCTTCCTGCAAGCCATAAGGCCGCTCAACGGACGACAGACAATGGACCACGGACAACTATATGGACTTCTCCCATCCCTGTCCGAAATCCGCCAGCGGTCGGATTTCCTGAATCATAAAAGTCACCGCTGCATGTATCATCTTGGCGGCATTCTCCCCGGCATGCTGTGCGATAGTGGCGCGCATATCATCCAGTTTTTTTCCAGAGGTTTGACACTCGGTCATCTTCACGTATACCCGCACACCTTTCCAATCCGTAATCGATTGACCCGGTTCCATAACCATGAACACAGCACTGGGATTAACCTGTAAATTGGCAAAGGTACGGTTGTTGCCCAGGCCCATGAATATTGTTTTTTCATCGATCATCCGGGGCGATCCGAAATAGGCGCAATTGACCTTGCCAGTGCTGTCAGCGGTGCTAAGGGTTCCCAGCCGGGGCTGTTTATTAAAGTATTCCATCAGTTTTGCGGTCATAACACCCTCCTTTCGTATTTCGGATTTTAGATTTCGGATTTCGGATAGATAAATAAGGTAAGAATCTTAATTTTAATCTTTGCAATCTAAAAGTATTTAGGACTAGCGTAACTTCGCTTCCCACTCCATTTCGAATCAATCCGCATTCCGAAATCCGCAATCCGCAATAAAACTTACTCTCCCTTAAACACCGGATCGCGTTTTTCCTTGCGGGCGGCGATGGCTTCCCAAAAATCTGCTGATGCAATGGTCTGGTTCAATCCTTCGTTTTCAGCGTCAAGCGCCCGGGTTACGGCTTCTATTAACGGCCCGTGAAGCGCTTTTTTGGCCAGACGTGCAGCCAGCCCCGCACCCAGGGGAGGAATGAGCTTTAAAGCCATTTGTTTGGCATGGGCCAGCAGTTCCTCGTGGGCAACCACCTCGTTCACCAGCCCCATGTCATAGAGTGTTGAAGCCGGCAACTTTTCACCGAAAAAAAAGATCTCCTTGGCCCGTTGAAATCCCACCAGCCTGGGCAGCAGGTAACTGGATGCAAGTTCGGGTATAAGGCCCAGGCTGATGAAAGGCAGCCTGACCCAGGCGTGCTCGGATATGTAGATGAGATCGGCACAGGCAAGTGGAATGGTAAAGCCGCCGCCAATGGCCAGCCCATTGATGGCGGCGATCACGGGTTTGTCCAGTTGCCACAATTTCAAACACAATTTCTTCTGGGCGATATCCGTCAGGTCGATCTGACTTTTCGTTTCCTCATCCAGGGCTTCCAGGTCCGCCAGGTTGAAATATCCGCCACTGCTGAAAGCCTCGTTGGCCGGATCTTCATCTTCCGGCGATTTTGCGCCGGTAAGGATCATGGCCTTGGCTTTGGGATCGGTTTCGATCGCATCCACTGCCCGGTACAATTCATACAAAACCATCACCGCCAGGGCATTTTTGATTTCCGGCCGGTTGATGGTAACGGTCACGATGCCGGTTTCATCATCCTTGTCATAGTTAATGTTCTTAAAGTCCGCCACTTTCATTTTTATCCCCTTTTGCACGGTTTCTATTTCTTAACGATGGCGTAAGTTGCCAGCCCTTTCGCAATGAGATTGCCGTCGCCATCGCGGACTTCGACGTCGCCGATGGCCGTCATGGTTCCCCTGTGGACAATCTTGGCTTCAGCGATGATTTCTCCGCCGGAAAGCGGTTTGAGGTAGTTGATCTTCATTTCCAGGGTTGAAATGCTTTCATCTCTTTCGGTAAGCCCTATCAGGGCCATTCCCACGGCCGAGTCTGCCGGTGAGAATATCGCCCCGCCATGGGCCACACCGATGCCGTTGGTCAACTTCTTGGTAAACGGCAGCCGGATTTTCGCCCACCCTTTCTTGATCCCGATGATCTCCATTCCAAGCAGAGACCAGAAGGGATTATCTGTTTTCATCCAGTTGAGTAGAGACGCCTTAAATCGGGGGTCTAACTCTTCGTATTCGGGCATATTTCTACGCTCCAATCGTTGGATAAAAGCGTTTAGAGACGACAGGTCTTGATTTGGTTATTGTATATTTCCTGTTCAAAGGGTTCAAAGGTTCAGGGTTCAATGTTCAGGGTTATTCTGAGGCTCAGAGTATCCGGTCTCCTGAAACCGCCGGAGGCGAATGAACCTCTGAACCCATGAACCCTGCCTGTGGGTCGCAGCCCAAAGGGCGGTGTCCCAAACCTTAAAATGCCTATTCAATAAAATCGCGAATCAGTGAATTAACCAATTCAGGCTGCTCATGAATCACCCAGTGGGTGCCGTCGGGAATTCTCTTGATCGTCAGATCCGCAATATAGTCTTCCAGTCCGTCCAAATTGCCGGTTAACAGGGCCCGGTCCTGTTCCCCCCAGATAACCAGCGTCGGCACCTTCACTTCAAACATCTCTTGGGGCAAATCCAGAATCCCGCCGATCTTTTCTTCATCAGCTTCGGATGTGGGCGGATACAGCGGGGAGGCCCTGTAGTAATTGAGGCTGCCGGTCAACGCCCCCGGCCGGGACCAGGCCTCGATGTATTTCAAACGCTTTTCCTCCGACAACTCCCACTTGCTGCCGAATTGAACCAGCACATCCATCAGCCGGGCGTAATTGTTTTCGGATAGAACCCGCTCCGCTTCAGTCGACCGCAGCAGCAACATATACTGGCTGGCCTGCTGCTGATCGGGGTTGCTTAACAGCTCCCGGGCAAAAACAGCCGGATGGGGAGAATTGACAATAATCAGCTTTTCCAGCAACTCAGGATGGCGCATGGCGACCGACCATGCCACGGCCCCGCCCCAGTCGTGGGCAACCATGATACATTTTGCATGGCCCAGGTATTCGGCCAGAGCCCGCAGGTCTTCGATAAGATTGTTAATATGGTATTTATCTACTTCGGCTGGTTTGGATGACAGGTTGTACCCCCGCATGTCCGGGGCCACGGCTTGATGGTCCCTGCCGAACTCAACGAGCTGTTTTTCCCATTCGTACCAGAACTCGGGGAAACCGTGCACGAACATGATCAACCTGCCCTGTCCGACGCTGACATAGTGTGATCGAATATCGTTTACATCGGCGTATTGGCTCTGAAAGTCAGTCATTGAATTACTCCCAATTCCTTTTTATTCCCTTACAAATGATATTAGATATTGCCATTGGACTTTAAATGCAATAGAAATGTGGGGCTTTTCGAAACCCATCGGAAAGGAATTACGATGATCGCAAAAGACGCCAGGATCGCCGTGATTGGTGCCGGCGCTATCGGCGGTGTCACCGCAGCCTTTCTCAAAAAGGCCGGCTGGAACCCTTTAATTGTCTGCAAGCATCAGGAAACAGCGGATCTTTGTATATCTCCGGGTATGCGCATCCGCGGCATTAAAGGTGATCACACGGTAGCACTCCAGGCGCTTAAAGACATTTCGGATATGTCGGACCGGCAAGACCTGGTATTCCTGGCCACCAAAGCCAATGACTGCTTAACGGCGGCACAGGCATTGCTTGCATTCCTAAAGCCGGAATCTTTGGTTGTGTCGCTGCAAAACGGCCTATGTGAAGACGCCCTAGCCGAAATTCTCGGCAGGGAGCGTGTCATCGGATGCGTGGTCGGCTGGGGCGCAACCAACCGGGGGGCGGCAGACCTGGAAGTTACCTCGGAAGGAGAATTTGTTATTGGCAATATCGATCAACAGACTTATGACCGACTGTCGCCGCTCAAAGAGATGCTGGATGCCGTCTATCCCACCCGTATCACCGACAATATAATAGGAGAGCTTTACTCGAAACTGATCATCAATGCCTGCATCAACTCGCTTGGGGTCATCGGCGGTGTGAAACTGGGTCAACTGCTTGCCAGTAAAAAAGCCAGACAAATCTTTGTGGCACTCATGCGCGAAGCCATGGCCGTGGCGGAAGCCATGAAAATAAAAGTGGCTCCCGGCGGTGGCGGCAAGCTGGATTATTATAAATTTTTGGACGCCGGCGGAAAAATCGCGGACCTGAGACGCTCCCTGACCATAAGAATAATCGGCTTCAAATACCGGAGAATAAAGTCTTCCAGCCTGCAGTCACTTGAAAGAGGCCGCCGAACCGAAATCGACTATCTCAACGGCTACATCTGTGACAAGGGCAAAACCCTTGGCGTGCCCACCCCCTTCAACGATGCTGTCAGAGCAATGGTTCTGGCAATTGAGAATGGAGAAAAACCCATGTCGCCTGGCAATCTAACAGAAATAACCGGATAAAGCAGGAGGCTGTTCTTATGCTTTTTGACGTATCGCCCAAATCCACTGAACTGCAAAAAAAACTGACCGCGTTCATGGATCAGCATGTGTATCCCAATGAAGAAGCCTATTATCGTCAGTTGAATCAGGGCGACCGCTGGGAGGCTATCCCCCTTATCGAAACACTCAAAGAAAAGGCTAAAGCCGAGAATTTGTGGAATTTGTTTCTCCCTGAAAGCGAATACGGGGCCGGACTGACCAACCTGGAGTATGCGCCGCTTTGCGAGATCATGGGGCGGGTTCCCTGGGCGCCGGAAGTCTTCAACTGCTCGGCCCCGGACACCGGCAATATGGAAACCCTCGTCCGTTACGGCAGTGAACAGCAGAAGGAGCAGTGGCTGACGCCGCTGTTAATAGGCGAGATTCGCTCGGCCTTTTGCATGACCGAGCCCCAGGTGGCCTCATCGGATGCGCGCAATATCGAGGCCAGCATCGTGCGTGATGGTGACGAATACGTGATCAACGGCCGCAAATGGTGGTCATCCGGGGCCGGTGACCCGCGCTGTAAGATTTTTATCTTCATGGGGAAGACCGACCCCGACGGTCCTGCCTACAAACAGCAGTCCATGATCCTCGTGCCCCGAGACACGCCCGGTGTCACCATCGAACGCATGCTGCCGGTGTTCGGCTATGACAGCGCGCCCCATGGGCACGGTGAGATTTCTTTCGAAAATGTCCGGGTCCCGCTGTCCAACATCCTTTTGGGCGAAGGTCGCGGCTTCGAAATCGCCCAGGGAAGGCTCGGACCCGGTCGCATCCATCATTGCATGCGCACCATCGGTGTGGCGGAGAGAGCGCTGGAGGAAATGTGTCGCCGGGTCAAATCCCGGGTGGCCTTCGGCCGACCCCTGGCGGAGATGGGGCAAATCCGTCAGGATATTGCTGCATCCCGCTGTGAAATCGATCAGTCCCGTTTGCTGACCCTGTATGCCGCCCACCGCATGGACACCGTCGGCAACAAGGTCGCCCGAACGGAAATTGCCGAAATAAAGGTCGTGGCACCGAATATGGCCCTGAAGGTAATCGATCGGGCCATTCAGGCCCACGGGGGCATGGGGGTCTGCAACGACACCTGGCTGGCAGCGGCCTATGCCCATATCCGCACATTGCGTCTGGCCGATGGTCCGGACGAGGTCCATCGCGAAGTTATCGCCAGACTCGAATTGAGGAAGGAATCATGAAAAATCAGGCTATATTGACACCGGTTCGTGAAGCCCATCTTTTTGACGAAAACGCCCTGACAGACTATCTGACAGCCCATCTGAAAGGTTTTAAGGCTCCCCTTAGGATCGAGCAGTTTGAAGGCGGCCAGTCCAATCCAACCTTTCTTCTGCACAGCGATGCTCTGGAATACGTGCTCAGAAAGAAACCGCCCGGCAAGCTTCTGCCGTCTGCCCATCAGGTGGAGCGTGAGTATCGCATCATGCAGGCCCTCGGGGAGACCAATGTCCCGGTGCCTCAAATGCTTTTGCTGTGTGAGGATGAAACCGTCATCGGAACGCCTTTCTTTGTCATGGAATATGTACCGGGCCGCGTTCTGGCGGACTTAACCCTGCCGGATATGGCGCCGCCGGAAAGACGGGCGATCTATTCTGACATGATCCGGGTGCTGGCGGCGCTGCACTCGGTGGACTACCAGCAGCTGGGATTGGCAGACTACGGCAAGCCCGGCAATTATTTCAGCCGCCAGATTGGCCGCTGGTCAAAACAGTATGTGGCTGCCAAAACCGATGAGATCGACTCCATGGAAAAACTCATGGCATACCTGCCCGCAAATGTTCCCGAAGATGACACCAGCTGCATCGTCCACGGCGATTTTCGGATGGAAAACATGCTGTTTCATCCCACCGAGCCCAGAGTTGTGGCGTTGCTGGACTGGGAGCTGTCCACCCTCGGCCATCCCCTCGGTGACCTCGGGTACAGCTGCATGCCCTATCACGGCGGTGTTGCCGGCAAACTGAGCCTGGACGGCAAGATTGGACCCCAAACCGGGATTCCCACCGAAGCGGAATTTGTGGCCGAATACTGCCGGCACACCGGACGGCAGGAGATCCCTAACTGGAACTTTTATCTGGCCTTTTCCTTTTTCCGCCTCGCCAGCATCCTGCAGGGGGTCTACAAACGTGGCATCATTGGCATTGCCAGTTCGAGCGAAGCACTTGAACGGGGAAGCCTGGCCAGGGGAGTCGCAGACGTCGCCTGGTCATTAATTGAAAAACAAGCTTAAATCAGATGCGATTTTGCTGATGCGAACAAACGTATTTTTGGATGGCCTCGTTTTTCCGGAAGGACCGCGCTGGCATAATGGAAGGCTCTGGTTTTCCGATATGCAGGGTCTTGACGTCATGACGGTGGATCCGGCCGGCAAGGTCGAAAAAATTGTTGAGATCAAGGGGTCGCCATCCGGGCTGGGATGGCTGCCTGACGGCCGTCTCCAGGTGGTTTCCATGATAGATCGACGCCTGCTGAGGCTCGATGCCGAGGGGTTGGTGGAAGTAGCCGACTTAAGCCACCTGGCATCGTTCCACTGCAATGATATGGTAATGGACCATCTAGGCCGGGCCTATATCGGCAACTTTGGTTTCGATTTTGCTGCCAATGCACCCGTCAAACCGGCCGAGATCGTCCTGGTGACGCCTGAAGGTTATGCCCGTGTCGTGGCTGAGGATCTGCTTTTCCCCAACGGCGCCGTTATCACACCGGACGGGCAGACGCTCATCGTGGCTGAAACCTTTGGTCACCGTTTAACCGCGTTTGACATTGAAGCGGACGGGTCGCTTGTCAACCGGCGTATCTGGGCCAAACTGAATGAGGCCTATCCGGACGGCATTTGTCTGGATGCCGAAGGGGCCATCTGGGTAGCGGCCCCTCACCCGGGGGATGTCATTCGGGTTCTCGAGGGCGGCCGCGTCACCCATCGTGTCGCCGTATCGGCCAGACCGTATGCCTGCATGCTGGGCGGAAAAACCCGTTGCACCCTGTTTATCTGCACAGCGGGGTCGGCCATTCCGGATGAGGTTCGCGGCATTGCGGGCGGAAAAATCGAAGTAACAGACGTTGAAGTCCCCGGCAGCGGGCTTCCCTGATGCCGCGACGGGGATACGGCATTTTATCCGTTCTCCATGATAAATTCGACTGCCTGATGATTGAACTGATCCGCCTGCTCGATGAAAAAGCAGTGACGCCCACCGGGAAAAACCACCAGATCCGCGCCTGCTATCAGATCTTTTAAGATACGGGAATTTTCAGGAGGGACAAGGGGATCATCATCGCCGGTCATTATCAAGGTGGGTACCGCCAGCCGGCTCAGCCGGTCACCGGTGTCATGCCGCTGGCAGGCATCAAACTGCCGGAAGAACGCGTCGGCCGGTTGGTAGTAACGCATGGAGATTTCAACAAATTCCTCAATTTCTTCAGGATGTTGAAGGACATAATCATCAGAAAAATAAATATCCATGTCTTTGCGCAGAATTTGCTCGGGACTTAATCCCTTGTTGGCGGTAAATTTTTTCAGTCTCTCCGGCGACATGATCACAGCCCTGCTGCCGCCGCAACCGGTGCAGCCCAGCACCAGGCTTTTGACCTTGGCGGGATGATTCAGGGCAAGCTCCTGGGCAATGTAACCGCCCATGGAAACCCCGAGTATGGGTGCGTTGGATACACCCAGGGCATCCATCAGCCCGGCGGTGTCATCGGCGAACAGGCGCATAGAGTAGTCCATAACGGGTTTGTCCGAGCGGCCCGCACCGCGGTTGTCAAAGGCGATGACCTGAAAATGCCGGGATAACGAGGGTATCTGGCGATACCACCATTCCACATTGCGCCGCAGTCCCATAATAAGAACCAGCGGATCACCCTGTCCGTGGATTTCATAATAAATACTACAGCCGTTTACATCTACCGAGCCCATAGCTGCCATCCCTGAAAAAGTAGTGGTTGATAATCTGGAAACAAACATTCATAATTTCAAATTCAGCCAGGCTAGACGATGCGTAAAATTTTGTCAATCCTTATCCCAAATGGGAAAAGGAAGACGAATAGGGAGCGGCGGCCAATGGAATGGACCAGCGCCATTGCTTGCCTGCCATAGAATATCCGCCTACCGCGTCGTGCCGCCAGAGCCGAATTGAAATATCATAACCAATGCTTATTTTTTAGGTTCAAATTGAATATTAGACAGGCCGTAAAGGAGACCCGATGACAGCAGACTCATCCCAAACCTATGATTTTGAAGTGGGTGTTTACCGGCCGCCCAGCGAAGGCGGCAGTTTTTCGTTATTGCTCAGAATCACCCGCAATTGCCCCTGGAATCGCTGTGCGTTTTGCAATATGTACAAAATCGAAAAATTCGAGGTCAGGACCCCTGAGGAAATCAAGGCTGATATCGATGCCATAGCCGCTATTTGTAATGAATTAAAGGATATTTCCCATAAACTCGGATTAAACGGCCGCATCACCCGCGACACCGCCATCGAGCTGATCAATCGGCATCCCGAACTCAATTTCCATCACGGTTTCGTGATGGTTTTCAACTGGCTGCAATCCGGCGCCAAGACGGCCTTTTTGCAGGATGCCAACAGCCCGATTATGAAAACCGATCAATTCGTCGACGTGTTGCAGTATCTGAGAAAAACCTTCCCCTCGCTGACCCGGGTGACCTCCTATGCCCGGTCGAAAACGTTGAGCCAGAAAAAACTCGACGAGCTGATCGCCATACGAGAAGCCGGACTCGACCGCTTGCATGTGGGATTGGAATCCGGTGACGATGCGCTGCTGAAAAAAATTAAAAAAGGCGTCACCGCCGAAGGGCACATCAAGGGTGGTCAAAAAGCCATGCAAGCCGGATTTCAACTGTCCGAATACTGGATGCCGGGCCTGGGCGGCAGGGAGATGTGGGAAGACCACGCCCGCAATACGGCCCGGGTTCTCAGCGCAATTGATCCCCACTACATTCGCTCGCGGCCGCTTTTTCCCCAGCCAGGCACCCCCATTCACGATTGGCAAATATGCGGTGAATTTGAAATGCTGTCTCCGGATGAGCAGTTGGCCGAATTAAAGCTAATGATCGAAAATTTAGACGTCACCTCCAAGGTATGCTTTGATCACGCCGCTAATTATTGGCGCAACAGCCAGGGCGGCCTGATGCTCAGCCACGGTTACGAAGGCTATCAATTTCCACAAGAAAAATCCAGGGTGCTGGAACTCATTGAAGACGGGATGCAGGCCGGAAACCAGGTGCCGGAGTTTTTGCATCTTTAGCGCGTTGCGTGTCGCGAGGTGCGTGGGAGCGGCTTCCAGCCGCGATTTGCTTTATTTCCAGGCGACCATCGCGGCTGGTAGCCGCTCCCACAATTATTAGATTAACGATAAATAGAAACATAGAGAGTTTAGGAGCACAATTTGACAGTGCTGCGCGCTGCAAGTTGCGTGGTTGAACAGGAGAAAAGGCGCCAATCAGAGCTGTCAACGCCAGGCTATAATGCTCCCGCCATTTTTAGACCTGAATGGTTTCGAAAACATATGGTTAGCGCAATATGCCAAAGAATTAATTTATAAATCCCGAAGACTAACCTAACTTTTTTAGTTTAATTTATAGAAGTTAGAGAATTTTGTTAATCTATTTAACGATGTTTATGATTGCTTGAAATTAACATGACCAGGAGTGCGCGATGACGG
>JAFDCJ010000192.1 GCA_019312835.1 Deltaproteobacteria bacterium | reverse complement strand
TATGATGCGGTGCTCATGGATGTACAGATGCCGGTGATGGACGGATATACCGCCACTCGCAAAATACGCGAGTGGGAGCTCGAAGCTCAAAGCCCCGCCCCGGCGGGGCTCAAAACAGCGGCAAGCTCGGAAGTGTCAGCCTCCAACCTCCAACCTCAAACCTCCGGCATTCCTATCATAGCCATGACCGCCCATGCCATGGCCGGTGATGATCAAAAAAGCCTCGATGCCGGCATGGACGATCATGTTACCAAGCCCATCGACCCGGACAAGCTGTTTGCCACCCTGCAGAAATGGATCAAACCGGTCGCCGAACGAACCGCCGCGGCAGAAAGGTTACCTGCCGCGCAAGCGTCGCCGGTACCGGACGAAGCCGCGACGGCTGAGCCGGTCGCACCGGTTGAAGATGATCTACCGGAATCCTTGCCGGGTTTCGACCTGGCAGCCGGCCTTGCGCGCCTGATGGGCAACAAGCGTCTTTACCGCAAGCTGCTGCTTGATTTTGGCGCCAGCTATGGTGAGACCGCCGGGGAAATTCGGGCCGCCGTGGCGGCGGGAGATTTTGAGCAGTCTCACAGTTTGGTTCACAGCCTCAAAGGGTTGGCCGGCAATCTGGAAGCGAAAGATCTTCAGGCAGCCACTGTCGCGATGGAGAAGCTTGTCAAAGGCCAATCTGCGGAAACAGCCTCTGAAAGGGAGCTGAGCCGGGCCCTTACGGACCTGGACAGTGCCCTCAACCAGGCACTGGTTGCGGTTAAGCGCCTGGGTTCAGCTTCAGAGATCAAGGTCATTGAAAACGATGAGGGCGCGGGCCCTTCACAGGTGCATGACCTGGATCGAAAGGTCATCGATCGCATCATCGCGGCGGCTGAAATGGGCGATGTGATGCAGATCAAATCGATTGCCGAAGGACTGCTCTCCGAATCAGATACAGTGGCGCCCTTTTGTGACAGATTAATTCTATTAGCGGAGGATTTTGATCTCGACGGTATCAAGAAGTTGATGGTTGATTTAACCACTTAATTAAGTTAAGACTATTCTTTGAATTTTGCCGATAAAGGCCTTTGATTCGATCATGCTCCAACGGGAGGTTTAGGATGAAAATACAGACGTTCAAGTGGATTCTCTGGCCCCTGGGCCTGCTGGTTGCCCTGGCGGCATGCAAGGAAAAGCCTGAAATTGTTGAGGTGGTCCGGTCCATCAAAACGCTTACGGTCAAAGCACAGGACACCGAGAAGGTGTTAAAGTTTTCCGGGAAGGTGGCCGCGGTGGATTCCTCCGGGCTCAGTTTTGAGGTCGGCGGGCAGGTGAAGTTCGTGGAAGTTGACATCGGCAATCCGGTGAAAAAGGGGCAGGTGCTGGCCGTGCTGGACCCCGAGCCCTACCAGCTGGATCTGGATTCGGTCACGGCCGAGCTTGCCAAGGCCAGGGGCAATGTTACCAAAACCGAAAAGGAATACGAACGTCAGCAGCGGATTTTTGAAGAGGGAGCGGGCGCCCAACGGTTTGTGGAAGTCGCCGAATATGAGTACAAAGCCGCCAGGAGCGCGGTTGATTTTCAGCTTGCCAGACTGGATCTGGCCAGACGCAATCTGCGCAAAACCAAACTGATCTCGCCCTATGACGGCACCATCGCCTGGCGGGCGGTGGAGCCGAATGAGGAAGTGGCTGCCGGCCAGAAAATTTTCGAAATCGATGCCGTGGGCAAAATGCAGGTGGAGCTGGCCATCCCAGAGACCTCTGTCGACCTGATAAACGTCGGTGAACCGGTGGCGATTACCTATCCCACGCTGCCGGGCGAGACCGACCCGGCCCGTATTACCGAAATCGGTTCCGCCGCCGTCAAGGCCGGTGCTTTTCCGGCCAAAGTGGAGCTGATCGATCCGAACGAAAAAGTCAAACCCGGCATGACCGCCGAAGCCAATTTTGTTATTAAAAATGAAGACCGCCAACCCGGGTACCTGGTTCCGTTCCAGGCGCTGCTGCCGGGTACGGAGCCGAACCGGGGCTTTGCCTTTGTCTATGATCCTGCCACATCGACGGTCAAAAAAACCCCGGTCCGCGCTCGCGGCACAAAACAAAAAAAAGCCGTCGTAGATGAGGGCCTCAAGGAAGGCGACATTGTTGCCGTGGCCGGGGTTAGTTTTCTGGCCGACGGGATGAAAGTCAAATTGCTGCAAAAGGACGCCAAATGAGAGGGATCACCGCATTCGCACTGAATAATTCGCGCACCGTCATCATGGCCATATTGCTGGTCATTGTCGGCGGCACCTATGCATTTTTTAAGCTTCCCAAGCTGGAGGACCCCTTCATTACGATTCGCGAAGCCTTGGTGGTGGCCAAATTTCCCGGCATGCCGGTGCTGCAGGTCGAACGCCTGATCACCCGGCCCATCGAGGAAAAAATCCGCAGCATGGGAGAGGTGGATAAAATCAAGGATTCCACCTCCAAGGTGGGCGAATGCCTGATCCATGTGACCATCAAGGATGAAGTGCCCTCCGAGCAGCTGCCCGCCACCTGGAAACTGCTGCGCAACCGCATGGGGGATGTCAAACCCGTCCTGCCGGAAGGTACCATCGGCCCGATGGTGGATGACACCTTCGGCGATACCTCGGTGGCCACCATCGCGCTGTGGAGCGATGGATTTTCCATGGCGGAAATGCATGAAACCGCCCGCGAAATCAGAGAGCGCCTCAACCTGATGAAGGGAATCCAGAAGATCGATCTCACCGGCGTGCAGGATGAGCGCATTTATCTGGATGTGTCCAACGCCAAAATCACGCAGCTGGGAATCGATCCGACCGATATCGGCAAAAGCTTGCGTGAGCAGAACATTGTCCTGCCTGCCGGCAGAATCAATGTCAACGATGCGGAGTTCATCATCGAAACCCAGGGCCGGTTCAAAACCATCGAGGATATCGGAGACGTGCTGATCCCGATTGCCGGCACCCAGGCTTCGATTCCGCTGCGCGACATCACCACCGTCAGAAGGGCTTACGTGGAGCCGATCAACAACCCGGCCTACTACAATGGTCATCAGGCCATTGTGTTGAGCGTTTTTCTTCTCAAGGGGATCGACGCGGTCGAGTTTGGCGAGCGGCTGAAGCAAAAAGTGAAGGAGATCGAGGACTCCCTGCCCTGGGGCTACGTGCTCGAGTTTGCCACCTACCAGCCCGAGTTGATTGAAAAAGCGGTCAGCAGCATGGTCATCAATGTGATCGAAAGCGTGGCCATCGTCCTGGTGGTGGTCATGCTGCTGCTGGGGCTCAGGACCGGATTAATTGTGGGCTCCTTCATCCCCCTGGTCATGCTTTTCGGTATGCTGTCGATGTACGCGTTCGGCATCGATATGGAGCGCATGTCGCTGGCCACGATGATTATTGCCCTGGGCATGTTCGTGGACAACGCCATCGTGGTATCCGATGACATCAAGGTGAATCTGGAGACAGGAATGGCGCGCAAGGAGGCGGTGTTAAAAACCGGCCGCTCGCTGGCGGTTCCCCTGCTGACCAGCACGCTGACAACGGTTTTCGCCTTTGGACCGATTCTGCTTCAGATCGGCTCGACCGGTGATTACACCTCTTCGCTGGGTTCGGTGATGATCATTTTGCTGATGGGTTCGTGGTTTTTTTCCATGTTTTCCTCCACCAGCATGTGCTTCTGGTTTTTAAAGCCCAAACCGGCCGCCGGGGGTGATAAGCAGGCGGCGGTAGATCCGTACCAGGGTAAATTTTACCGGTTCTATCGCCGGGTCCTGCAGCTATCCCTGCGCTATCGGACGCTGGTGGTGCTCGTGGCGGGCGGCGCGTTTGTTGCAGCCGTTTATGCCTTGTCGCATGTACCGCAGTCCTTTTTTCCGGGCGGGGACCGCAACCAGTATTTGATCTATGTCGATCTGCCGGCCGGAACGCGCATCGAGGAGACCGACCGTACGGTGAGACGACTCAGCGCCTGGCTGCAGGACAAGCAGGAAAACCCGGAAATCACCAGCACCATTGCCTATGTGGCCAACGGCGGCCCGCGGTTTTTCCTCTCACTGGCGCCGGTGGACCCGGATCCCTTCGTCGGCTTTCTGATCGTCAACACCGAAAACGGCGACCAGGTGGCCACGCTGGTCCAGCGCACGAGCTTACACATAGCGAACCATTATCCCAATGTGCGCGGCCGGGTCAAGGCCATGTGGCTGGGCGGCAGCGAGACCGGCCTGTTTCAGCTCCGGCTCAGCGGCCCGGATAAGGAGGTGCTGTGGGAACAATCCGGGCAGCTGATGGCAGCGCTGCGGGAAATTCCCGGCACCATTGATATCAAACAGGATTGGAACAACCGGGTGTACACGGTCATGGCCGATGTGGATCAGGCCCGCGCCCGCCGCGCCGGGGTGACGTCCGAGGCTGTGGCCAATTCCCTGGACTTCTTTATCGATGGGGACACCACCACCAACTTTTACGAGGGCAACGTCGAGATCCCCATCGTCAGCCGCGGCGTCAAGCTTGAAAGGAATTCCCCTTCAAGCCTGCGCACCCTTGGCATCCGCACGGCATCGGGCGACAGCGTGCCGATCAACCAGGTTGCCGATGTCTACACTCTGGGGGAGCTGAACCGGATCATGCGCTACAACCAGGAGCGCACCATCACCGTCAGCGCCAAAAACCAGGTGCTGAAGGCCTCCGAGATCTTTGCGGCCCTCAAGCCGACCCTGGACGGAATGGGATTTCCCAAAAACCACTACTGGGAGCTCGGCGGCGAGCTGGAGGACTCCGCCCGGGCCAAGCGGAACCTGGCCAAATGGCTGCTGCCCTGTTTCGGCGGCATCATATTTTTGCTGGTCTGGCAGTTTAACTCCATCCGGCGGGCGGCCATCATTATCCTGACCATACCGCTGGTTCTTGTCGGCGCGGTGGTCGGTCTGGCGACGATGCAGGCCGATTTCGGGTTCATGGTTATCCTGGGGCTTCTGGCCCTGGCGTGGTCCATCGTGAACAACGGCATCGTCATGATCGATAAGATCGAGGAGAACCGGCGCGACGGGCAGATGCCCTACGATGCGGTGGTCAATTCGGCCATCAGCCGCTTCCGGCCGATTTTACTGTCGGTGTCCACCACCATGCTGGGGTTCTCGCCGCTCATCATCAATCGCGATCCGCTGTTTTACGGCATGGCCTGTGTCATGTTTTTCGGTCTGGGCATCGGCAGTTTATTTACCTTAAACTATGTACCGGCCCTTTACAGCATCTTTTTCCGGGTAAAAAGCCCTGACAAATAATGGAGAATAGATTGTGAAAACTCAAGACAGAAAGGAGGAACAGATGAAGAAAACATTCTTTGGAACCATCGCAGCGCTGGCCGTCCTGTTGGTGCTAGGGGCCGGCAGCGCCATGGCCCTGGATCCGATCCCGCAGGAATCCGGTTTCAGCGGCTTCATCCGCCCGGGCGCCGGGTATCTTCGCTTCAAGAGCAATATGGTGGCCAGTTTTCTGGGGTATGATCTGTCGGAGGAGAGCATCGGCTCGGTGAACGACAAGCCGGACGCCGAGTCCGTCGGCCTCTTCCTGATGCCGTTTTCGGTTGAATACACCTTTGCCAGCACCCGCACCCAGCTGTTTCTGGGTACGGACCTGACCGACCTGATCCGATTCGACATGAGCCAGCAATTCGGCGTCAAGCAGGGCATCGGGAGCTTCGGAATTTTGCAGGGCGGTCTTCTGTTCAGCGGTATTCCCGCCAAGGTGTGGGAGGATCCCTATGTCGAAAACCGGGACCGCGACGATACCGACCGGGACTCCATGGGGGCACGCCTGGTCTGGGACCGCATCTTCGGCAGCCAGCTCCAGGTGCAGTACACCTATCGCAACATCGACATCGACGATGAAAAAAGCGGCCAATTCCTGATCGGGCAGGGACGCTTGACCAGCGCGCAGGCCAAGCTGCTGGAGCGCGACGGAGATCGTCACGTCGCCGACATCAGCTACCGGTTCACTTTCGACAAGCAACACATCTTGTCACCGGCCTTCATTTACGGCTATAACGATCTCGACGGCGATGCCATGAAAAACGATTCCTACGATTTACAGCTGACCTATGCGTATTTCGGAAACCCGTTTGCGTTCACCGGCAACGTCTCTATCGGACAGGCGGAATACGATGATGACAATCCCATTTACAACAAAGACCAGGAAGACGACCGCTACGGGATCCAGGGCACGCTCTACTACAAAAATCCCTGGGACTGGGGCCTGTTCGGCAGCAAGCCGATGAATTTTTACATCGGCGCCGCCTACGTAAAAGTCGATTCCAACATCGACTTCTACGATCAGGAAGCTATCATGACCACCGCCGGTGTGTTTTTCAAGTGGTAAGACGGGCTGCTTGAAGCGTTTGCCATTAATATGTTTCGGTTTTATCCAATCCTTAAATCCCCCCTGTCCCCCCTTTTCTAAAGGGGGGAACTTTATTCACCGGCGGGGGTTTTGGCTGTAAATCGTGAGATTATGCCGCCTCCTGCGAGGTTTCGTTCCCCCTTTACCAAAAGGGGGACAGGGGGATTTTTCTTCCGCAGCCGTCCCGCGCCCAAGGGAACATATTAATGACAATAGTAATAATTGTGGGCCGGGGGATGATGGTGTCAAAGGCTGGTTCCGAGAACCTCGCGGGCCGGCCGGCTGATGCGGGGATCGTCATGGTCTAAAAATCGGCCGCTGAACTCGCGGGGGGCATACAGCGCCAGCCAGGCAATGGCCCGGGCCGGAATTTCCGGGGCTTCCAGCTCTCCGTGCGCTTTGAGCTGCCGGTAGTAGGCCATCTGGTCGGCCGGCATGGCATTGTCCGCTTCATTGCGCAGGGTCGCCTGCATGTCGGTATCCACCACCCCCGGCCGCACCGCCAGAGCCGTCACCGTGGGCTCCTCGGCGGCCAGCACCCGGGTAAAGTGGTTCAGGGCCGCCTTGCCGGTACAGTAAGCGCTGACGGTTTCCAGGGCCAGATTGGCCGCACCGCTGCTGACGTTCACGATCCTTCCCTTGTGTTGCCGCAGGGCGGCAATGGCCGCCCGGACCAGATAGTAGGGCGCTAACAAATTGACTTCGATGTTGCGCCGCCACTCATCCGGATCTGTGTCGGCGATGGGGGCCAGGGGTTGAACCACCCCGGCATTGTTGACGAGGGCATCGATCCGCCCGAACTGTTCCAGGGTGGTTTTAACCGCCAAACGACAGTTGTGGACATCGGCCACATCGGCCGCGACCACGTGAGCGCTGCCACCCAGGCGGCGCACGTCGGCGGCAACCTGCTGGAGGTTTTCTTCGGAGCGGGCCACCAGGGTCACCACCGCGCCGGCTTTGGCCAGCCAGCGTGCCACGGCGGCGCCCAATCCCCGGGAAGCACCGGTTACGATAACGACGGGATTAGCAGGGGGCATAAAGTTACTGCCGAACCGTTTTAAATTCCAGAAGTTCTTCTATCTCGGCGGCAGGCGTCTTGCCGATGACAGCCTTCATGTATTCGATCACCAGGGCCGACTCCATCTCATCCCGCGACATGGCGAACCAGTGCTCCCTGTCGGCCAGAAGTTTGGAGGGCCATTTCCTGCCACTGCGGTTATCCCCGTTATACCGTCTTTTCAGGATAGCGGCATACATATCCATTTTTGACCGCAGGGTGTCATCCGAAAACCGCCGGATCCGCGCAAAACCGGCGGCCAGGCGGTCTGCGGGTGGAAGTTCGGGATATTCCAGAATCTGCTGGAACGGTCTGGCAAAGCGCTTCAGGCCGCGGTAGATGTGCTTTCTTTGCACCATGTTGATGCCGGACCAGCCGGCCCGCAGCCACTTGAACAGGGCGCAGCGGACCCGGGGAGACCCCGCATCGATCTCATAATACACATTGATGGCGCTGGAAGCATACATATATGAACTGACCCAGCCCAGGGCCGGCAGGGCCAGCCCCTTCTTGCCGGAATAAAAATAGTCCCAATCATCATCGTCACCCAGTACATAGCCTTTTTTCCCGACGCTGGAAACATCGGTTTGGGTGGATACGGTGATGAGGACCCTGCGCTGCCGGTATTTGAAAACGACCAACGTCTGATACAGGTTGTAACCATAATAGGCACCCGAATTGGTGTCCGGTGTGATTTCGACGTATTGCAACGCTTTTTCCAACACCGGCGAATCCAGATCCCCCAGATACTGTTCTACCCGCGGGGCGTCACGACGCTGCCCCGTTTCGTCCAACCAGTGAAACAGGCGCACCGAGGACGGCATGGTGGCAATACAGGGAATATCGGGATTAAAGGCATAATCCGAAATTTCACGAAGATTGGACTGGTTATCGAATTCATGGTAGGCCGACGGCATGTCGAGCAAATCGTCGGCAAAATACAGGGTGCTTTTATCCTTGGGGCTTTCAATAAAGTCCATGACTTTTGAAAGTAATCCGGGGTCAAACGCAACGTTCTTTTGCGGATCAACGAGATCCAGCAAATGACGCAGCCCGGGGTAAATGCTCCGGGAGATCGGGACCTCTGCAGGTTTTTTGGCGGCCGGGGACGGAACCGGCGAAATGGCAAGGAGAGCCCCTGTCAGCATGATAACAATCATAGAAGACAGATGATTTTTTAGCAGCCTGGTCATAATTAGTTTAATCACATCAACCGGTAATCCAAAAACAATTCTTCAGAACGATAACCAGTCTAAAGTTCCCTCAATAGCTCAGTCAGACAGGTCCGGAGAGGGGTTTGAATCGTAATTGCGCGCGGGGTCAAAAATAATGTCCGCCGGCGGTTTCCCCGCCACGGGCGGACGGATCATAGACGACTTCTGGACAGGTTTTTACTATAGCATACCCAGAGAATTTGACAACCCCCAAAATCCGGATTGTGACCCTTAACATAATCATTGGTTTCGATTGTCAAATATGCGGGGACCATTTTTGAAACAGTTTCTATAATATCCGTTTGCCAACCCGGCAAAGCGAGCTTAGTATAGTACGTGACGAAAAACATAGACCATGACCCAAGACCATTTTTATTTTCCAGGTGATTTTCTTAAATAATGTTGGAGTGTTGGAGCAATGGAGTATTGGAGTGCCGGATGAACGGCAGATTATGCGTTTCCAGCACTCCAGTACTCCATTACTCCATTACTCCTGTAACAAGAAACCTACGCATTCAGCGTTAACCGAAAGAGTAATTTTGATGGCCATCCCATCCATTCGCATAACCGGTGCCCGGCAGCATAACCTTAAAAACCTCGATCTCGAGATTCCCTTAAATCGCATCACGGTGGTTACCGGCGTCAGCGGCTCGGGCAAATCGTCCCTGGCCTTCGACACCCTGTATGCCGAGGGGCAGCGCCGCTATGTGGAAACCTTCTCGCCCTATGCACGGCAATTTATGGACCGCATGGACCGGCCCCGGGTCGATAAAATCGAAGGCATCCCGCCGGCCATCGCCATCGACCGCAAAGACCCGGTTCGAACCTCCCGCTCGACCGTGGGCACCATGACGGAGATCACCGATTATGTGAAGCTGTTGTATGCCCGCCTCGGGCAGCTTCACTGCCGTGCCTGCGGCCAACCCGTGGAACCGGAAACGCCGGCCCATATCTGGAAGGTATTGAAAAAGGCCCCCGCCGGATCACAGGTGATCATCACCTTCCCCTACCTGATTGATGGAATCCCGGCAAATCAAATCCGCACATCGCTCATGCAAATGGGTTTCGATCGGCTGTATGCCCAAAACCGGATCATGCCGGTGGAGGACTGGCAGCCCACCGGCGGGCAACAGGAAATAGCGGTTGTGGCCGATCGTCTCATTTTGCGGCTGAAAGACAAAGAACGGGTGATGGACTCCCTCGAGCTGGCTTTTCGCTTTGGCGGCGGAAAACTGGACATCTGGATTCCGCCCCGGACCCATCATGCGTTCAGCAACCGCCTGGAATGCGCCCGCTGTCAGATAGAATACAATTCCCCCCTGCCCAATTTATTTTCGTTTAACAGTCCCATGGGGGCCTGCGATAGCTGCCGGGGATTTGGCCGCACCATCGGTATCGACCTGGATCTGGTGATTCCGGATCACTCGCTGTCTCTGGGAGAAGGCGCCATCAAGCCCTTCGGCACCCCGGAAAACGACCGTATGGAATACCGGGACCTGATGGATTTCTGCCGGCGGCAAAAAATCCCGACGGAGATGCCGTATCGCCGACTAAAGGCTGCACACAAAAAGGCCGTCATCAAAGGGACATCCACCTACTACGGGATCGAAGGATTGTTCCGCTGGCTGGAGTCCCGCACCTACAAAATGCCGGTGCGGGTTTTTCTGGCCCGCTATCGCAGCTATGATGTCTGCGCAGAATGTAACGGTACGCGTTTCAAGGAAGGCTCCCTGCTGTACCGCATCGGCGGCCGGAACATCGCCCAGATTTACGCCCAGAATGTCGAGCAGGCCTACCGATTCTTTAAAAAGCTTCCGGTCCCTTCCCGGGATGAAGCCAGTCAGCTGGTCCTGGATGAGATTCGCAACCGCCTGAATTATCTAAAAGATGTCGGCCTGGGCTACCTGACCCTGGACCGCCAGTCCCGCACCCTTTCGGGCGGCGAGGTCCAGCGGGTGGCCCTGGCTTCCGCGCTGGGCTCCTCGCTGGTCAACACCCTCTATGTGCTGGATGAGCCCAGCATCGGTCTGCATCCCCGCGACAACCATCGGCTCATTCGCATTTTGAAAGGATTGCGTAATTTATCCAACACCGTGGTGGTGGTAGAGCACGATCCGGAAATCATCCGCGAAAGCGATTATTTGCTGGATCTGGGTCCCCGGGCCGGTGATCAGGGCGGCGAGGTCATGTATTTCGGTCCCACCGCCAGGGTCAACGGATCTCTGACCGGACAGTATTTAAAGGGCCGCCGCCAGATCACCGCTGCCACCCGGCAGCGCACGCCCGCCAAAGATCGCTGGCTCACCATTAAGGGCGCGGCGGAGAATAATTTAAAAAATATCGATGTGCGCGTTCCCCTGGGGTTGTTTGTCTGCTTGACCGGGGTTTCAGGTTCCGGCAAATCCACCCTGGCCGAGGACATTCTGTATAGAGCCGCCAGCCGGTTCCTGGGAAACCAGGAAGGCCGGCCCGGTCAGCACCGCAGCATCAGTGGCCTGAATCTAGTCCGCGATGTCGTCCTGGTCGACCAGCGCGCCATCGGTCGCACCCCCCGCGCCAACGCCCTGACTTACACCAAAGCCCTCGATCCGATTCGGCGCCTGCTGGCCGACACCCCGGCTGCCCGCACGAAAAAATTCGGGCCCGGCCATTTTTCGTTCAATGTGGCCGGCGGCCGCTGTGAAACCTGCAATGGCGATGGATTTGAAAAAGTGGAGATGCAGTTTCTCTCGGATGTCTTCATCACCTGCCCGGACTGCCGGGGAACGCGGTTTAAGCCCGAAATCCTCGAGATCAGCTACCGGGGGCAAACGATTCATGACATCCTGAGCATGACGGTGGACCAGGCCCTGGCAATTTTCAAGGATCACACCAAAATCGTGGCCGCCTTGCAGCCCCTGGCCGCCGTGGGCCTGGGTTACATCCGGCTGGGTCAGCCGATCACCACCATGTCCGGGGGCGAGGCCCAGCGCCTCAAGCTTTCGCGGTTCGTCGGCAACGGCAGCGCTCAGACCTCGGGCAAGTTGTTCATTTTTGACGAACCGACCACCGGGCTGCATTTTGACGATATCGGCAAACTGCTGGTGGCCCTGCAGCAGCTGGTAGACGCCGGCAATACGGTTTTGGTGATCGAACACAACATGGATGTGGTTAAATCCGCCGACTGGGTGATCGACCTGGGACCCGAGGGCGGTGATGCCGGCGGACTGGTGGTGGCAACCGGCCCCCCGGCCGAGGTCGCCAAGAATATCAAATCCCATACCGGCCGCTTTTTAAAAGCCTATCTGAAAGCGTCGGGGCGGCTGAAACATTCCGGCTCCCAGCCGCGTAAAGTGGCCGAATCTATGGCCAATTTCAACACCAGCGCAGGGGCCAACGTGATCGCTTTAAAGGGCGCGCGGGAGCATAACTTAAAGGACATCGATCTGACGGTGCCCCAGAATGAAATGGTCGTGCTGACCGGTGTATCCGGATCCGGAAAATCCACCCTGGCGTTTGATATCCTGTTTGCCGAGGGCCAGCGCCGCTATCTGGAGAGCCTGGCACCCTATGTCCGCCAGTATATGAAAATTTTGGAGCGGCCCGAAGTCGACCTGGTAACCGGCCTGGCGCCGACGGTCGCCATCGAGCAGCGAACCAGCTACGCCAGCCGGCGCTCCACCGTGGCCACCCTGACGGAGATCTATCATTACCTGCGGCTGTTATACGCCAAGCTCGGCGTCCAGCACTGCCCGGGCTGCGGCCGCCGGCTAATGGCCCAGACCCGGCAGGCCATCGTCGATCAAATTCGCCGGCGCTACCCCCGCCAAGCGGCCACGGTGCTGGCCCCCAAGGTCTTCGGCCGCAAAGGCTTTCACAAGGAGGTTATTGCCCGTGCTTTAAAAAAAGGCATCAAAAAGGCCCGTATCGACGGTAAGATCACCGTGTTAAAAGAAGGCCTGGCGCTGAGCCGCTATCATGAACACAACATCGACCTGGTTGTCGGGCGCCTGCCGGCCAAAAATCTGGAACATCTGGTAGATGCGGCGCTCGACGAGGGCGGCGGCAGTCTGGTGATCCTGGATCGCCGGCGAACCGAAGAAGTGTTCAGTCTGCACGGCGTCTGCCCGGCCTGCGGCATCGGCCTTGAGAGTCTCGACCCCCGCCTGTTTTCGTTTAACAGCCGTCAGGGAGCCTGTGACCGCTGCAGCGGTTTGGGCACCATCGGCGAACCGGCGGCGGAAGACAACCACGGCAACGAGATCTGCCCCGGCTGCAACGGCAGCCGCCTCAAACCCCAGGCCCTGGCCGTCAAAGTAGGCCGTCACGGCATCTGGGACCTGGTAAAAAGACCGGCCCGGGAGGTTTATCAGATCCTCAGAGAACTGACGTTCAAGCCTTTTGAGCAACCGGTGGCCGAACCGGTTATCGCGGAGCTGTTGACCCGCCTGGCCCTGCTGAATCAATTGGGATTGTCCTATCTTTCCCTGGCGCGCAGCGGCGACACCCTGTCCGGCGGCGAAGCCCAGCGCATCCGTTTGGCCGCCCAGCTGGGATCCAATCTGACCGGGGTTTGCTATATCCTGGATGAACCCACCATCGGCCTGCATGCCAGGGACAACCGGATTTTAATCGAGGCCCTCAAAACCCTCCGGGACCGCGGCAATACCATTCTGATGGTAGAGCATGATGAAGAAACCATCCGCGCCGCCGACACCATCGTGGACCTGGGTCCCGGGGCCGGCCAGGACGGCGGCCGGGTCGTGGCTTCCGGTACCCTGGCGGAATTGCAAAAGGCGCCCCTGTCCATCACCGGCGCGCTGATCGGCAAACACCGCAAAGAAATAACATCCCGCCTGCGGCCATACAAGCGGCAACCCGGCATCAAGGTTCTGGGCGCCGCGGCCAACAACCTCAGGAATGTCAATGTCAATTTTCCCCTGGGGTGCCTGATCGGCGTGTCCGGGGTTTCCGGTTCGGGAAAATCCAGCCTGCTCAAAGAGACGCTCTACAAAAATTTGCGCAACCGGCTGTCAAAACAGCGTCGACCCGCAGGGCCCTGCAAAGATATCAAAGGCTGGGAACCGTTAAAGCGGGTGCTGGAAGTGGATCACAGTCCCATCGGCCGCACGCCGCGATCGGTGCCGGCATCCTACGTTGGTTTTCTGTCGGAAATTCGCAAGCTGTTCTCCCTGACGCCGCCGGCCCGCGCCCGGGGGTATTCGGCCGGCCGCTTTTCATTCAACGTGGCCGCCGGCCGCTGCAGCGCCTGCAAGGGTCAGGGGCGTCCCAAAGTTGAGATGAGCTTTTTGCCGGATGTGTATGTGCCCTGTGAAGTTTGCCGGGGCAAGCGTTTTAACAATGAAACCCTCGCCGTCCAGTATCGCGGCAAGAATATATCCGAAATTTTGGAAATGACGTTTGCCGAAGCAGCCCGCTTTTTCGCGGCCATCCCTTCCATCCGGCGCGCCGTCCAGTTCGTCTGCGACGTCGGCCTGGGATATCTGGGCCTGGGTCAGCCCAGCCCGACGTTGTCCGGCGGTGAGGCCCAGCGCATCAAACTGGCCCGGCAACTGGCCCGGCCATCGAACGGGCACACGCTTTATATCCTCGATGAGCCCACCACCGGATTGCACCGGGCGGATGTTCAGCGCCTCATCGACGTGTTGCAAAAACTGGTGGATGAAGGCAATACCGTGGCCGTCATCGAGCACAACATGGAGATCATCAGCGAATCCGATTACATCATCGACCTGGGACCCGAAGGCGGTGCCGAAGGCGGCCGCGTGGTAACCGCAGGCTCACCGCAAGAACTTCTAAAAGCCTCTGCAAAATCCCACACTGCCAGGTATTTTAAGAAATATCTGGACGGCGAGTAATACTGTGGGACAATTCAAATACTTGATTCAAAGGCTGCCGGTCATAAGCTGCCCCTCCCACGAGCGCAGGACAGCCCACCGTGGCTGCCGCAATATTGCCATCGATATTAATATGTTCCTTTTTTTCGATTCTTGAATCCCCCCTGGCCCCCTTTTTCAAAGGGGGGAACTCTTCATCAGCGGCAGGGATTAGCGTTGCCCCACTTCATCCGATATTGGGTTCCCCCTTTGTAAAGGGGGACAGGGGGATTTTTCTGTCGCAGGGCTATCTCGCCTGGTGGAATATCTCTATGGCAATGGTCATAAAGTCGTCAAGACCCGCCCGACTCGCCTTGCGGCCTCGCACGGCGGACGTGGTGGCCGACTCTACCCTTGATATTAAAGCGGATTTAGCATACGCTAACAGTATGTTATAAAACATTTTTTCGACCTGATTTCACATAATCCCCTTGAAGAGCCGCCTGGGCTTATATCAAGTACAAACGGTCAGGAATGAGCAAATGCCAAAAAGATTTGAGCTAAAAGCCAGAGATCTGAGATGTATCTGCGATCCTAAAATTTTTAAGTTCAAGAACACATCGGAAATCAAGCCCCTGGACAGCGTCATCGGTCAAAAGCGGGCGGTTCAGGCCATCGAATTCGGACTGAACATGAAAAGCTCCGGGTATAATATCTTTGTAACCGGGGAAGAAGGTACCGGAAAATCGACCATTGTGAATGATCTGGTTTCCAAGCATGCCAGAACGCTGCCCAGGCCCGATGATTGGTGTCTGATAAATAACTTCAAGGACCCCTTCCGTCCCAAAGCCATTGCGGTTTCATCCGGCAAAGCCGCAGCATTTGCCAAAAAAATGCACAAATTCGTGGAGGACCTGAAAAAGGACCTGCCCAAAGCCTTTGAAGGCGAAGGCTATCTCAAGCGCCTTGCGGGCATCAAGGCCAGATTTTCGGAAAAACAAAATCGGCTCTTTCAAAAAATCGATCGGTTTGCCACCCGCAACAACCTGCAGATCATAAAATCCGAACAGGAAATCGAAACGGTTCCCGTCCTGGACGGAAAGCCCCTGACACCGGAGGAGTTCAACCAGCTCCCCAATGAAACCAAAGCCGCCTTCGAAAACAGCATCCGCCAGGTCCAGGAGCAAATCGAGCTGGCATCCGTGGAAATCGACAAGCTGAACCAGGCCCTGCATATGGACGTCGAAAAATTGCTGGATGAAGTCAGCTTTGCGGTGGTGACAAGCCGGCTTGAAAAAATCAGATCCGAATTCAAGGACAACGCCGCCATTTTAGCGCATCTGGATGAGATCGAGCAGGACATCGTTGAAAACGTCAATTATTTCATGCCGTCCGAGGATGGCAACGCCAAAGAGAGCGGCATTTTCAAGCCGCCACCGGACACGGAGTTGAATCGTTATCAGGTAAACGCGCTGACGGACCGTGAACCGGCCAAGGGCGCACCGGTTGTATTCGAAACCAATCCCACCTACCACAACGTCATGGGACGGATCGAAAAGCGGGCTTACATGGGAACGGTGACCACCGACTTTTCCATGGTCAAGGCGGGCTCCCTGCTAAACGCCAACGGCGGCTTCCTGATCATGGACATGGAATCATTGATGATGCACCCCTATGTATGGGAGGCGCTCAAGCGGGCGTTAAGGGCCAAATTTCTTCAGATCGAAGATATCGCCGAGGAAACCGGTTTCGGAACGGTCTCCCTGCGTCCGGAGCCCATTCCGTTGGAAGTCAAAGTCGTACTGCTGGGAAGCTATGACGATTTCGAAGTGCTTCAGAATTACGATCACCGCTTCAACAAGATATTCAAAGTCCGGGCGGATTTCGATTATGAGGTGGAACGAAATCCAGACACGATTCAGCAGTATGCCCGTTTCATTGCCCGGGTCTGTAAGGAAGAAAGCCTTTTGCCGTTCACGCCGAAGGGAGTGGCAACCATTGTAGAATACGGCGAAAAATATGTGTCCGACCAGAATAAGCTGTCGATTCGCTTCGGCCCCCTTCTGGGCGTTTTAAAAGAAGCCGACTACTGGGCCCGCAAAAACAGGGCCCGGCTGATTACCGAAAAGTATGTGATCAAGGCCTTCAACGAATATCGTTTCCGCTACAACCTCTATGAGGAAAAAACGCACGAATCCTATCTGGACAACACCATCATGATCGATGTGGAAGGGGCCGTCGTGGGCCAGGTCAACGCCCTGGCCGTCTATCAGATCGGCAGCTTCTCCTTCGGGCGCCCGGCCCGGATTACAGCGGAAACCTTCATGGGCAAGGACGGCGTCATCAATATCGAACGGGAAGCGAAATTAAGCGGCAGCACCCATGACAAGGGCGTGCTGATTCTCTCGGGCTATATGGGCCGGACCTTCGCCCAGAACTATCCGCTGAACCTGTCGATCAGCATTACCTTTGAGCAAAGCTACAGCGGCATCGACGGCGACAGCGCCTCTTCCACCGAGTTGTACGCCATTATTTCCAGCCTGTCGGGCATTCCCATCAAGCAGGAGATCGCCGTGACCGGTTCGGTCAACCAGAAGGGCCAGATCCAGGCCATTGGAGGGGTCAATCAGAAGATCGAGGGCTTTTTCGAAGTTTGCAAAGCCAACGACCTCACCGGTACACAGGGGGTGATGATACCCAGGGCCAACGTTAAAAACCTCATGCTCAGAAAAGAAGTCATCGACGCTGTCAAAAAACGCAAATTCCACGTCTATCAGGTTTCAACCGTGGAGGAAGGCATCGAGATCCTGACCGGCATACCGGCCGGCAAAGCGGACAAGGACGGCAATTACCCGGATGGAACGGTCTATGGTGCCGTCCAGCAAAAGCTGGCACATTACTATAAGCGGTCACTTCGACTGAAGAAGGAATTGGAATGAATTGTTAGTTGATTGGGTTGATTAAATTAATGAAATTCAGTTTGTCTGATCTTCCGCCTTACGAAATAAACTCAGTCAACCTATTCAACTCAATCAACTTTTAAAAACTTAACCCGGTACGCTGTATTCGGCGTCCAGTAAGATTTTGAATCCACCTCTAAAGGATATCCTTTAACAGCATCCTACACGTTTGCGACATTTCCACCCCGGTCTCTTCAACGCCGATGGCCTTCTGCTCGCATATCTCTACACAGCTTTCGCAGCCAATACACTCTTCAGCATGAACGGGAACCGACTTGCCGTTGCGCATTTCAAACACCCCGGTGGTACAGGCCTCCAGACATTCTTCGCAGCCGTTGCATGCCTCGCGATCAAGGGAAACTTTAAAGCCCATTATCAGGATATCCTTTCTGTAACCAAGCCACAGGCCTAAATTGGTAATGGAAATATCAAGCTAAAATTGTATCCAAAGTTAAGACGAATCCATCAGAAAATCAAGCATATTTTTTTATTTTTAAATTTCAAAAACAACGTGTTTAATTTTATAAGTTATTGTAAATAATACTAATAAAAAATAATAAAATTTTATTGACTTTTATCTGGGGATGAAATAGAGGTGGTTTTATCAACTAACAATCAGCCAAGATTGTATACAACATTGCAAAAAACCACCGCTCAATTAAAGGCTCCCAAAAAGTCGATTCCGGTTCGGGAATGGGCCTACAACAATTTGAAATCCGATGTCCTGGCCGGGCGCTTTGAGCCGGGTGAGCGCCTGACCGAAGAGCATCTGGCCAGTGGCCTGGGCGTCAGCCGGACGCCCGTTAGAGAAGCCTTGCATAAACTGGCTTCCGAAGGGCTGGTGCAGCCGCTGGAAAGCCGGGGCTTCTGTGTTGCCATCGACTCCCGCGAGGAGATAGAAGATCTTTTTGATATCCGTGCCGCCCTGGAGGGCTATGCCATCCGCATCATCTGTGAACACATTTCCGCACCGGACATCGAAAGGCTCAACGGGTTTATCGACAAGGCCGAAGATGCCCTGCGCCGCAAGGCGCTCGACGAGATATTTAAATATAACACCCAGTTTCATGACGCGCTGCATGGGGTGGTTCCCAATAAAAGCCGCTTCAAAAGCCTGATTGCCGATACGCGCAAATATGTGCTGCGCTATCGCAAGGACAGTCTGCATTATCTCGAGGGCGCCAAAAAAACCATTGACGGCCATCGTAAACTTCTGCTGGCCATCAGCCTGAAAGATCCGGATCTTTGCGAGCGCATGATGCGCGAACATATAAAAGAGGCCAAAGAAGAGGCCTTGCACACCATATCAGAAAAAATTAGGACTTAGACCGATAATCCACTATAAATTAGGACTTTAGCGGATGGATGGCCGGTTATACCGGCGACGGGAGGATCTGATGAAAGCAGATAAAGACAAGTGTATTGCCTGTAAACGATGTTTTGCCTATTGCCCCATGGGCAAAATTCAAACTTTCCAACGGCACGAAGAGATTCCCGGCCGCATCTATATTGAAATCGACCAGGATAAATGTACCGACTGCGGCATGTGCGTGCGGGCCAACATCTGCCCGGTCAACGCCCTGTTCCAGGAAGTGGAAGACTGGCCGCGAGAGATTCGCGGCATCCTGAGCAATCCCCTCATCGAGTTCAAGGGCTCCCAGGTGCCGGGCCGGGGAACCGAAGAAATGAAGACCAATGACGTCAAGGGCTCGTTTCTGCCCGGTGAGGTCGGCGTCGGGGTCGAGCTGGGCCGGCCGGGATTGGGCGCCTACTTCAGGGACGTCGAAATCGTGGCCATGGCCCTGATGGGTGCCGACATCGGCTATCAACTGGCCGATGAGAATCCGGTCACCCATTTCATGTCGGACAAATCCACCGGCAAACTCAGGGATGACGTTCTGGGTGAAAAAGCAACTTCCGCGATTATCGAGGGCAAATGCAAGCTGGAAATGCTGCCCCGGGCCTTGAAAGCCCTGCAGGAAGCCGCCGAAAAGGTGGACACCGTTTTCACCGTCGAAGTGATCACCAAGGTCACCCCGGATGGCGAGGTGCCGATCAAGCCGGTATTAGAGGATGCGGGATTCTGGTTTTCCATCAACAGTAAAAACAACCTGGGGTTGGGACTGCCGGCCTTCAACTTCTACAATGATTAAAGGAGAAGATTCATGACTCACAGTTTGCATCGCAGAGGGGACTACCAGAGTCTCAAGGACGATTTTGTGGTACTGGGCTGCCCGGCCACCGGCGTGAACAAAGCCGGCTCTGCTCCCAGGACTCAGCAATTTCTGAGCATCTGTTACAAACACGGGCCGGTTAACCTGGGAGATATGAAAACCGGTAACATCTATAACACCACCATGGATGATATCCTGGCCAGCGTGACGGACGGAACCATCGTTCAATGCACCTTTGACAACCGCGACAAGATCGTGGCCCTGCTCACCGAGCTCAAAGAGCGGCGGCCCGGAATCTCGGTGATTATTTCAGGTATCACCGATGTCGTTCAGCAGTGTATGAACGAAGCCGGCCTGGGGCCCATTCATTCCCTGGAATACTCCCTGGGCACCTGGGGCAGAACCGAGCGCCTGCCCGGCTACGCGGTCCTGAAGCTGCTGACCATGTGCGGCCATGCCATGATTGCCGCCGACCTGGTGGGCAAGATGGTTCGAGACGTCAAGCGCGGGCGCCGCACGATTCGGTCCTGTGTGGTGGAAATGGCCCAGTGCTGCACATGCGGTAATTTTAATTTGACCCGCGGTGAAAAGATTTTCCAGGAAGTGCTTTCTACGTATATGGTCGAAAGTCTGTACTAGGTTTGTGTCCCAGGAATGTGTACTAATTAATTTTGAACTTGGGCTCCGCTGTTAGGCGGAAGCTTACAGTCTTTCCAGCTGACAGTCCGATTGCTCTGATAGCCCTCCCCCTGGACGGGGGAGGGTCAGGGTGGGGGTGATCACCCTCCCCCCACGCCCGCCATCGCGAGCCGCTCAGGCGAGGCGGGCGGGTTGGTCCCCTCCCGCCAAGGGAGGGGAGACGAAAGACCGGCAGATTTTTAAACAGGTACTTGATGGACCCAGCACTAAAAGCTATCTCACAACCGTCTTAAGGAGAAAAAAATGCGATATGTATTGGTCGGAGGGAGCGCCGCAGCCGTCAGCGCGGTGGAGGCAATTCGATCCGTAGACAAATCATCTCCAATTGATTTGTTCAGTGACGAAAAGACAGCGCTCTTTTCAAGGGTACTTCTGCCTTACTATGTAGCCGAAGAACTTTCAAAACCGCTGCTGAATTTCAGATCGGCCGATTTCTTCGAGGAAAACAACGTCACGGCCCACATCGGGGTCCGGGTGCAGGAGATCGACCCGGACGCCAAAACCGTTGCCGCCGATGACGGCAACACCTACGCATATGACAAATTGCTGCTGGCCACCGGCGGCAATGCCATCATTCCCAAGATTCCCGGTGTTGAGAAAGAAGGCATCTCCCCGCTGAAAACCATGCAGGATGCGGAAACCATCTATAATTTTAAAGGCGACCGGGCCGTGGTCATCGGAGCCGGCAGTATCGGTGTGGAGTCCTGCATCAGTCTCATGCGCAGGGGTGTCCGGGTGACCCTGCTCGAACAGCTGGGACACGTCCTGCCGACGGTTTTTGATGACGAGGCGGCCGGCATAATCAGGGGCGTCATCGAGCAGATGGGCATTGAAGTGATTACCGGAGAACGCGCGGTGGAGTTTACCGGTAACGGCCGCGTACAGAGCGTTGTCACCAGCACCGGTGAAATCGAGTGCGACAATGTGATTCTCTCCGTAGGGGTCAGGCCGGCCGTGGATCTGGCCGAAAAGGCCGGTATCGAAATCGGCATGATGGGAGGAATCACAACCGACGGCAGCATGATGACCAGCCGCCAGGACATTTATGCGGCCGGCGATGTATGCGAGACCTTTGATATCGCCCGCAACCAGCCTTTCATCAATGCCATCTGGCCCATGGCCGTTGAACAGGGCCGGATAGCCGGATTGAACATGGCCGGGGAGGACCGGCAATACGGCGGATCCGTTCGCATGAATTCCATCGGCAATTTTATCGGCATCCCCGCCATGTCCATGGGCGTGACCCGTTCCGATGAATGCTCCTATGCGGATGAGGACTGCCATTTCCAGGAAGTCAAAAAACGCACCAGGAACACCTATAAAAAGATAATTTTAAAGAACGGGTGCATCGTCGGGGCCATTTTCATTGGCGTCGGTCAAACCCAGCGCTCCGGTATCATATCGATTCTGTTGAGACGACAGATTGATGCCTCCGATTTTATTCAGGCTTTGATGAGCAATAGTTTGAACTTCATGGACGTCTTGCCCCTGTTACGACGCTATGGTGATAAATTCACCGAACCGGAATACAAGGAGCTGATGGATACGGGTCTGTAGCACTGGACTTCATCTAGTATGACTGATTAAGTGCTGTTGTTTGCCGATATATTTTTTCGAATCGTTGGAGTAATGGAGTATTGGAGTACTGGAGTTTTGGATATCGAAGAATCGGATCCTTCTGACCGTCTTACCATTACTCCATGACTCCAATACTCCATTACTCCGGCTGTAAAAAGCCTGAAAGGTTTCAAGCCGGCAAATCAGCCAACACATTACCAATTAATAGTTTTGTTCTCAGGAGGATAAATTGCAGGTTATAAAGGTAGACCCCAAGAAATGTACCGGATGTCACCAATGCGAACTGTGGTGCGGAACGGAGATCGCATCGCTTGCCAAAGAGCTTCACGGTGCGATCAAGGAAGAACCGCAGCCGGTGCCCCGGGTATATGTGGAGGGCAAGAAACTTGCCCTGCAATGCCGGCATTGCGTCGAAGCACCGTGCCTGGATGCATGCCCCAATGGCACCATGCGGCGGGATCCTGAAACCGGGCTGGTGTACGTTCACGAACCGACATGCATTGCCTGCTGGATGTGTGTGATGGTGTGCCCCTTCGGGATCATCAATCCCTCGCCGACCTACAAGGTGGCCATCAAGTGCGATCGCTGCCGCAACATGGGGTACCCGATTTGTGCGGAAGTCTGTCCGACCCGGGCCATAACGGTGGAGCCGCGCCAGGATTATCGCAAGGTATTTTAACACGAATGCAGCATTGGAAACGCCTGGCAACCGTGTATAGAACATACGATAGTGTTGGGCGCCAGTTGTAAGAAAGGAGAAAAAGATGGAGTTTATCCAGAGGAAAACCGCTGATCGTGCGGTCAACCATTTCTTGTTGAAAGCAGCCGATCAGGAAATAAAAGTCGCATGGGACCGCTTTGAGGGGCAGCTGCCGGAATGTGGTTTTTGTGAGTCGGGCTTGAGCTGTCGGGACTGCCTGCAGGGCCCCTGCATCAGTCACCCCTTCAGGGATCAAAGCAAGCTGGGAGTTTGCGGTAAAGACAAGGATATTCTGGCAGCCCAATCTTTGCTGCGCCTGGTCTTGAAAGGAACCATGTCCTATCTGGATCAATTAAATGATTTTGCCGACGGCGTCCAGGCCGGTGCCGCAAAACCTGCCGATAAGAATCAGGCTCAAACCATCATAAAAGCCATGGTGGACCTGATGCACACCGGCAACGCCGAGGCCTTCGGCGGGCTGCCCGCATCCCTGGTGGAAAATTGGAAAAATGCCGGCATCCTGCCCCGGGGCTTGGCCAACGATGTGTTTAAAGCCTCCCAGCGCCTGGAGGGCGGGATCAGCGACCTGGAGGAAACCCTCCTGTGGGCTTTTAAAGCGGCGCTGCTGGGTTGCATGGCCGACAGCCTTCAGAGCCAGTTAAAAGCGGCGGTATTCGGCAACACCACTGCCGCGGGCCTGGAGGTCAACCTGGGCATTCTTAAAAAAGATGCCCCTACCCTTCTTTTTTACGGTCCCATATCGCCCCTGCTCAAACACAAGGTGGCCAGGGCGGCGGAAGGAAAAAATATCAGTGTGATGGGCGTTTGCACCGATCCGCTGCTGCCGCCCTATCGTTTTGATCCGGTGACCACCTATGTGTCCCAGGAGATTCCCCTGATGACCGGTGCCGTTGACCTGATTGTCGTCGGGAGTCAATTCGTCAACCCGTCGCTGGCAGAAGTTGCCAGGGATTGGAAAGTAACCGTTGTGCCGACCGATGGGCTGGCCCCGAATCCGGACCCGGATGCATGGGCCCAAAAAATCGTAGAGCAGACCGAGCATGCGTTTGAAATGCGGCAAAACATCACCCGGGACATCCCCATGGTCAAGGAGTCGGCGACAATGGGCTATTCAGCCGCCGAGGTGGATATCCAAAAAATTGTGGCGGCGCTGGACGCCGGCATGATCAAAGGCATTGCCATTCTGGCCGGCAGCAACAACGTGAAATATACCCAGGATGAAGTGCTGGTCACGATTGCCAAACAATTCCTGGCCAACGATATTCTGTGCATCTCCGAAGGCGAAGCCAGTGTCAGCCTGGCCAAATACCGCCTGCTGGACCCTGCCCGCCGGGACAAGGATTGCGGTAGCGGTGTCAACGAACTGCTGGATGCGCTGGGCGACAGGCTGCCGTCGGTCATCGACTGGCGGCTGACGGATTTTCTGCTGGCCCTGGCGGCGGCCGGAGACAAAGCCCTTTCGGATTATCCGATTTGTGCCTATTTTCCGGAAGCCAACCGCACCGCCGAAGTTACCAGAGCCATGTGGACGGTTGCCATGGGTGTTCCGACCTATTTCTGGCCGGCACTGCCGGTCACCGGCAGCGCCAGGACCCAGCAGGCGCTTGAGGATTTTTGCCGGGACAAATTTGGAGCTTCCCTGCACGTCGTTACCCAAAAAATTGATGCCCGCACCAAGGCAGGCCTGTTTCTGAAAGCAATTGATGCGCCCGCTAGTATGTCGGGCACACCCTGGGAGTAAAAATAGTTGATTAAGTTGATTGGTTGAATAGTTGATTAAGTTTAAAGGATGAAATCTTTTCAGATTGTTCCACTTAATCAACTCAATCAACCTAATCAACAAAATCAACTAAACGTATCCGCAACGCGTAACCCGTAACGCGCAACACGTAACGAGGAACGACAATGACTTATCAAAGCGGTCGTCATTTTCTGCAGATTCCCGGGCCCACCAATGTGCCGGACCGGGTGCTGCGGGCATTGAGCCGGCCCACCATCGATCATCGCGGACCGGAATTTGCCAAACTCGCCCTGGAAGTTATGGAAGGCCTTAAACGAATCTTTCAAACCTCGGGACCGGTTGTGATTTATCCGTCATCGGGAACCGGCGCCTGGGAGGCCGCCCTGGCGAACACCCTTTCGCCGGGTGACAGGGTGTTGATGTTTGAGACCGGACATTTTGCCACCCTTTGGCGCAATATGGCCGTGGCCCTGGGCCTGGAGGTCGATTTTGTGCCGACCGACTGGCGTCACGGCGTGGACCCGGAAATCGTGGAACAAAAGCTGGCGGAGGACAAGGATCACCGGATCAAGTCCGTGATGGCCGTGCACAACGAAACCTCCACCGGCGTCACCAGCCGCATTCCGTTGATTCGCGCAGCGATCGACCGGGCCAATCACCCGGCCCTGTTGATGGTGGATACAATTTCATCCCTGGCGTCGATCGACTACCGGCATGAGGAGTGGGGGGTGGATGTGACGGTGGGCTGCTCGCAAAAGGGTTTGATGTTACCCCCGGGCCTGGGGCTCAATGCCGTCAGCGACAAAGCCCTTAAGGCCTCAAGATCCGCCCAAATGCCGCGCTCCTTCTGGGACTGGGAGGCCATGCTGGCCGCCAACCAGAGTGGTTTCTTTCCCTACACCCCCGCTACCAATCTGCTCTACGGCCTGCAGGAAGCCATCGCCATGCTGGAGGAAGAAGGCCTGACCAATGTTTTCGCCCGCCATGACCGCCATGCCGAGGCCACCCGCAGGGCGGTACGGGCCTGGGGGCTCGAGGTGCTGTGTGCCAACCCGGAAGAATACAGCAGCTCCCTGACGGCCGTCATGATGCCCGAGGGTCACGATGCCGATCGTCTGCTTGACTTGGTCCTGAAGGAGTATGATATGTGCCTTGGCATCGGGCTGGGCAAGGTCAAGGGCAAAATATTCCGTATCGGCCACCTGGGTGATTTCAATGACCTGATGCTGGCCGGAACCCTGGCGGGACTGGAAATGGGATTGTCCCTGGCCGGGATTCCCTTCTCAAAAGGAGGTGTTGCCGCCGCCCTGGAATATCTCGAAGGCAACCCAAAATCCCACTAGGGGTCATCCGCGGTTGGAAGGTCCTGGAATGATTTTGAAATGAAGAACCGACTATCACCGCGATAAACATAAACCGACGAGACTGGAAGCAATCTCAAAAACGGTCTCCAACACCAGGAAAAAAGGAGGAATTGTCATGAAGCGCACGAAACTGTTGATCACAGTGATGTCCTTAACCCTTATTCTGTCAGGTGTATTCGCAACCGCCCAGGCTGTCGAGCTCAAATTCGGCCATGTGGGGGCGCCGGGCTCCCTGTTTACCATCAGCGTGGACGAGTTTGCCAAACGCGTCAACGCCCAGATGGGCGGCGAGGTAACGGTGGCATCCTTTGGTTCGAGCCAGCTTGGCAAGGACCAGGAGCTGTTGAAAAAACTCAGGCTCGGCACCGTCGATTTTGCGCTACCCTCGACAGTCATGTCGTCAGTGGTGGATGTGTTCGGGCTTTTCGAGATGCCCTACCTTGTAAAAAATCGCAGCCACATGCGCGCCATCCGGGACCAGATCTTCTGGAGCAAGCTGGCCCCGGCCGTCGAGAAACAGGGCTACAAAATCATCGCCGTTTGGGAAAACGGCTTTCGCAACATCACCAACAACAAAAAACCCATTAACGTTCCGGCCGATCTGGCGGGTATCAAGCTGCGGACCCCCAAAGGGGAGTGGCGCGTGAAAATGTTCAAAAGTTACGGTGCCAACCCGACTCCCATGGCATTGTCGGAGGTCTTCGTCGCACTTCAAACCGGCGTCATCGACGGCCAGGAAAATCCCATGGCCCAGATCTACAGTCAGAAGTTTCAGGAGGTTCAAAAATACCTGTCTGTGACCGGCCACGTTTACACCCCGGCCTACGTGACAGTCGGCGCCGATAAATGGGCAAAATTGTCGCCGGAGACGCGCGCCAAGATCGAAGCGATCGCCCAGGGCATGCAGGAATTCGTTTATATGAAGGCCGAGCAAC